>NZ_JBANAZ010000112.1:0-20789 GCF_059803455.1 Bradyrhizobium sp. UFLA05-108
CTGCGCCTTGGCGTGCAGGATCAGACGGGTCGAGTCCGCCTTCGGGTCGCAGCCGACGATCAGGATCTTGTGACCCAACTCGGCCAGGGCTGCGAGCGTATTCTGCGACGTCGTCGACTTGCCGATACCACCCTTGCCGTAAAACGCGATTTGTCTCAGTGAAGACATGTTGCTCTCCGTCAACCGGTTAATGATCTGCGGACTGCGCTCTCTCTGATCCTATCGCCTAGCGCGCCGCATTGGCAGCTCGGTGAAAAGGCGATAGCCCAGCCCTTGCGTAACGACTTTTGCAACCTGCGTGCCAGCGCCGGCTAGAGGCGAAAAATGGTGTCAGTAGAGATAGATAATAGTGGTGGAGATGGGCATTGTTGTAAGTCTGACATCGGCAAGTTTGACTGAGCGGTCACACACGCCTGTCAGAAACAAAGCAATGCTCGCTTTGTCCGACTAACGAAATCGGTAGTTTTCCTTTTCGGCACGTCAAGATACGGAGCTTGCTCGATGTGTATCACATCAATACACCGAGGGTATCATGCACTTCGCGACCGAGGTTGATGCGAGCCGAGACCGTCCGACCGTCTTCCTGATCGAGCGCGAACAGGTGGTACGTTCCGCGCTCGACTACATTCTGCGCGAACGCTATCAGACACATGCTTTTTCCTCTGTGAAAGAGGCCATGACCTGTCCCATAACAGCTCCCGACGCGATGTTGCTGGGTATTGCTATCCTGCGGGAGCGAGGCGACGCGGTCCTGGCAGAACTTGGCAACGTCTTTGCGCATGCTAAGATCCTGCTCATCGCGGAACGGAATTCCGATCCTGTGGTACGGGCCGGGCTTGAACGGGGCGCACACGGCGTCATCCGCAAGCCAATCTCCTACGATTCCGTCTGCAGTGCCGTCAGCATAGCTCTCGGTGCATCGGTCGCTCCTGATAAGCCATCCCGTCTCATTCGCATCGCGTTCGATAGGAGCTTCTAGCCCAACCTTCGATCGGCCAAAATTGTTTCGACCTGCGCCCCTCTCGGGATGCTCGGGGATGGCTTGCAAGATCGGCCGGAACAATCGCGCACGCCTTTTTCAGCTCCGGCTGGCAGTCCTGGATACGGACAGCGAGCTGAAATTCGCCCTTAGGATAATCGACGCGCCCCTGGGTGGGCTCAATCATCACCAGCCAGCGACAACGGGCGTCAAGCCGCCAGCCAGCGCGCATGCGCCGACAATCCTTCGACTGAGCCCGTCGGCGGCGACATCTTCTTGGACATCTTCAGGCGGGGACGCATGTGTCCTCGATTGGACAGACGACCGCACATTGCGGCGTATCGCAATGTCCCTCGCACTCTGTGCACTTTTTCGGATCGATCACATAAATGTCGCGCTTTAGGCTGATCGCGCCGTTCGGACACTCGAACTCACATGCACCGCAAACCGAGCATTGCGAGGCGACGATCTTGTAAGCCATGGATTGCGACTCCTAGGAGATAAATGATGCCGTTGGATATCCCCTTTCAAGCCGCGTGCCACATTCCAGACACTTGAAATCCCGATATCACATGTGGCTGCGACGGTCGTCGTGAGCCATACAGCACGTCACACCCGTGGTGACCCCACCGGAAATGTCTGACCTCAAGAGCGAAGGTCTTGAGCCCGCACCCGATCTGCGCGATGCCACGACGAATTGGCGTGGCCTCTCGAACCCGCGCGGGTCTTCGGGTACGCCCGACCTGGCGTGGACCCGCGCAAGCGCGACGACCTTGGCCCCCATTTCGGACTCCGCACCACTGTGGGTTATGTAGACAGTCATACCCACGCTGTCGACTTACCGACAACGGCTTCGTCGCCTTCGTCCAGTTTCTAGCGGATATCTCCAATTAATCTCACGCGACTTATCGACGTCATCCGCGCCGCAATATCACACGTGCTGTCCGCCATTGATCGGCACTTCCGCACCAGTGACGTAGCTCGCCGCGCTCGAGCAGAGGAAGAAAATAACCTTGGCAACCTCGTCCGGCGTGCCGACACGGTGCAGCGGTATAATCGGCGCCAACTTTGCCTCGGTTTCCGGCGACAGGATATCGGTCTTGATCTCGCCCGGCGCAATCGCATTGACCCGAATTCCAAATGGAGCGTAGTCATGCGCCATCTCGCGCGTGAGGCAGGCGAGCGCTGCCTTGGAGGTCGCATAGGCAGTACCGGCGAACGGATGCACGCGACTGCCGACAATTGACGTGACATTGACGATCGATCCGGATGCCACTTTCAATTCTTCGAACAGGCCTTGAGCAAGTAGAATAGGCGCGACCAGGTTGACGTGAAACACGCTCATCCAGGTTTCGATGGATGTTGTTAGGGAGTTCAATCGACTGCCGTCGGGCGCCTTTGGGGAGATGCCGGCATTATTGACCAGCGCGTGGATCGGTTCTCCGTTGAGCCTCTGCTTGATTTCGGTGATCGCGCCGGGCAATGCCCGATGATCGCTCAATTCCACCTGGACGTGGTTATTGATGCCCGACTCCCAGGGACATCGACTGCGATCAAAAGGCTGCCTAGAACAGGAGATGACTCGCCATCCGGCTTCCGAGAACAATCTACCCGTCGCATGACCAATGCCGCGCGAGGCGCCGGTTAGTACAAGCGTCTTCCCCTCGCCACCTCGTGCACGCGACCTATCGTCGTGAAACGGACAGAGCGCGAGATCCGGCACAGGGGTTCGATTAACAACACCGTCTCCATCTAATCCATGAAGGGGCAAGCGAGCTCCTCGAGACTTGGTGAGATACGCAACGTCGTCACCGATGCAAGAAAGTTTGCAACAATTAGGCCAGTGCAGGTAGATGCACGATAAGATTCTCCGGATGTCGGCTTTTGCGACATCATCACCAGATTGAAGCAAGAGCTTATCGTCCTTCAATCCACATCCTGTGCTGAAAACGGCGCGCTTGGCAGCGGACCTCACGAGCTGTGTTCTCTCTGGAGGTCCTTACATAGTCGCTGTGCTGCTTGAGAGGCGCGTCAAGGCGCACCAACCGTCCTATAACAACGATACTTTGCGAAGGGGCCTTCACGCATCGCAGCTCGCGAAGCCAACCGAGGCGCCCGGCGCACTTTCGCCATCCGTAAAATGCGCCGGGTCCCGCCTCTGCACCATCAGTACATCCGTGATGATGCTGCTCTGACTGACGCGAGTAGCGTGGCGAAACTGAGGCCATTGGGAGCGGCGCTACAGCGCCACAACATAATTTACGCAAGCGGCTCGAACGAGCTTGAATCGCACGTAGCGTGAATTTGTATGATCTCTGATTCCGCGTTTGCACGCCAATACGAACCGGCTAGTTATACCGACGCGAGAGAGCGGCCAGGAGGGCCGCCATCCTCTCCCACGCCTTAGATACACAGCCCCCGGTAAACCAGAACTCCATTCGATTGTCGCGCATGCGCGTTCTGATGGACTATCATACGCAAGCGAAGTCACTGGACGATTCCAGCGTTGCAAGCAAAACTCCCGTGGCCTCTTTAGCGGCGATAAATCCCCTGCAACTCAGCGCAGTCTCCTAAGATCACCCGAAGCTCGCTTGGAAGCCGCCAATTCAGTTCGACATGGCGCTTTCTTCGTACGACGCAGAATCGCCCAGTGCGCATCTGACGTAGATCGCAGCTTGATAGAATTATTCCGACGGCCATCGCTTGAGCTGGATTTTCATCGGATATCCGTAGGAGCGTGATTAGGGCCCCGATCCAGAAGGCTGTGAACACCATGACAACATCGTCTTCGACCAAGACCGAGACGGCTATCCTCAGTTCACTTCATTGTCGTCGTCCGACAGCCCGCTTTAGTCTTCGCCGATTTCCTCGGCGGACCGGTGATGGCGGGCGAGGCAATTGACCGCGTCGATGTACACGATCGAGCAGTCCCCAGATCATTCATGAATTTCCACGAGAGCAACGGGGCGATGGATTCCTTCTTCCTTAAGCCCATAGGCTCTCTGGGGTGAGGATCTCGAACGGCACGATCCGCTGCTCGATTGACGCTGTGTCTCGACACTCGACCAAGCGCAACATCACATCAATCAGCTCCTGGGGCATCTTGTCCAGGGGATGGCATATGGATGCGGTAATAAGTCCTTCGTTCATTCCTTTGCGTGTTTCAGGTCCTACATCCCTGCAGACGATGCGGATTTTCCGCCGTCGTTCGACAGGCAGCTCGCGCAGCGCGCGTAAGACGCCCGAAATACCTCCGTCATTGACGAAGATGCCTCTGAGATCCGGATTTTTGGCAATCAGTTTGCGGACGACTCCATGGTCGTTCCCGTGCTCTTCCTGAATCAGTAGTGTGTCGCTTACGTCAAAGTCCGGGGCATGCTCGCGCATGTAGGAGCGGAAACTTGCGGCTGAAATCTCCTCGCACTGATAGCGGTTTCCGCCGATCAGGGGAACTACCTTGCCTAACTCGCGGACCGTCTGCTTGATGAACCAAGCTGCTGTCCGACCGGCCATCCAGTTGTCAGTCCCCACAAAGCCTGCCCGGCTCGCGGCAGAGAGGTCAGTAACGTAGGCGACGACCGGAACGCCTATGGCCCGCAATTCGTCGATCGCCTGACTGACCAGCGGATGGTCGGCGGTGATGATAGCGACGGCGTCGCTTTGTTTCCCAAGGCTCAGGAGATTGGTAGCGACGGCTTCCGGGGCCAGGTCGTCCTCGAAGAGCACGTTCGCCTTGATAACGGTATCGGTGCGCCGAGATGCGGCGGCGACGATTCCCGCGGCCCACACCTGGTAGAGCGGCCGGTGCGACTGTTGCATGAGAAAGCCAAGCCTCCGGTGAGGCTTCATGCGCTTGCGCAGCGTGCCCAAGCCGTAAAAGCCAATTTTCTCTGCTGTTTCCGCGATACGCTCGGCGGTTTCGGAGCGCACCGTGGCGCCACCATGCAGGAGCCGATTTACCGTCGACACACTCACGCCGGCTCCCTGCGCCAAGTCGGCGATCGTTGGCCGTTTCATCGCTATCTCCTGGATGCGTCATCAGTGGCCGTCGTCAGCGGGTGACCCATTCCGCGCAAGCGTCTCTCCTCGGAGGCGTCTTCGCGATGTGCGAAGTGATGTAGAGACTGCCTCCGCATTTGCGTACCGAGCAACACGCGTCGAGCAGGCCTGGTTGATAGTCCTTGCGAGCAACGGCGGCGCGACGGTCACGAACTTGGCAAGTGGACTTGCGCTACGATCGCTTACAAAGGTGGAAGCGAGGGTGACTGACATGGTTCGGCGTGCCCGAGTACGAGCGCTCATCAACGCGTAAGCGCGGGACTTACTGCTCCCACGAGCCTGCTGCGGATTCGATGTACACATCCGATCTACGACGAGCGAGCTGTCGAACGCCCCTTCCGTTACCCATCCTTCGGCTTATCAGCCGTTGGTATCCGGTCGCCGGATTCCGGTGAATTCACATTTGTGGTCACATCAAGCACGCAAGGTAGGTAGCGGTCACGACGCCGAAAACGTAATTCTAGGGCGGCATAGGCGCATCCGAAGCTGGCAAAGAAGATGGAAAACAAAATGAAGAGGAGTGGAGCGCTTTCCTCTCTCCACATGCACTGTGAGAACGCCATATATTGCGGCCACCTTTGGTCAGGTCGGGAGGACCTACGATATAGTCTACAATCTGACGTTACGTGCGATTCAAGCACCGTCGGCCGCTGCGTGAGAATTCTGCAAGAGCTGAGCTTTGGCTCACTGGGGCCGCCTAAGGAAGCGCTGCCAGAAATGCACTGTCGATATCTAGTCATCTGGAATACAAGTTCGTCGCATAAAAGATCGCTGGGGGCTCTGAAGGAGAGCGCTTGTGGCGAATGCAGGTGTGAGAGGACGGCCGACTGCGCCGTTGGTGCTGAGTCAGCAGGAGCGGACGTACTTGGAGAGGCAAGTTCGTCGTCATCGTGTTACCCGCTCGCTATCTGAGCGGTGTCGCGCGATACTGCGGTGTGCGGATGGCCTGCCAAGCAAGTCCGTGGCTACCGAACTCGGGCTCCATGAGCACACCGTTGGCAAATGGCGCCGCCGATTTTTGAGGGATCGCTGCGATGGCCTGCTCGACGAGGCCCGCCCTGGCCGCCCTCGCACCATCAACGACGATCAGGTTGCCGCGGTGATCGAACGAACGTTGCGGACGACGCCAGCCGACGCGACGCACTGGTCGATCCGCTCGATGGCTGCGGAAACCGGTTTTTCCCACGCCACGATCCGCCGAATGTGGGCGGCGTTCGGGTTGCAGCCGCACCGTAGCCAACATTCAAGCTGTCGAGCGATCCGCTTTTCGTCGAGAAGGTGCGCGATATCGTCGGCCTTTACCTGTCCACGCCGAACCGAGCCCTTGTCCTCAGCATCGATGAGAAAAGCCAGATTCAGGCGCTTGATCGCGAGCAGCCGGTCTTGCCGATGATGCCTGGCGTGCCGGAGCGTCGCACGCACAGCTATGTGCGGCATGGCACGACCTCGCTGTTTGCGGCGCTCGACGTCGCCTCGGGGTTCGTCATCGGCAAATACTACAAACGCCACCGGGCGGTTGAGTTCTTGAAGTTTCTAAAAGAGATCGATGCTCAAGTTCCTGAAGGGCTCGATGTCCATATCGTCATGGGTAACTACGCCACCCACAAGACACCCAAGATCAAGGCGTGGCTCGCCCGACGGCCGCATTATCAAGTCCACTTCACGCCGACTTCCGCGTCATGGATCAATCAGGTCGAGCGCTGGTTCGCTGAACTCACCAGAAAGCAGATCCAGCGAGGTGTTCACACGTCCGTCAGGCAGCTCGAGGCCGACATCCGCACCTTCATTGACCTGCACAACAGAAACCCAAAGCCCTTCAAATGGACCAAGTCCGCAGACCAGATCTTGGCTTCCGTCAAACGCTTCTGCCACAAAGCCCAGCAGACTTTATGTGGCGAACTTTAGATTCACGTGACTAGACTAGCTAGTATGTTCATGAACAGGCAACATGGTAAGTTCATCCTGTCCTACAGCCACGATCTTATCGACCGAAAATCCGTTGAATCGCGTCATTTTCGTGTAGGCGCCCACATTCTGGAATTCAATCCAATCGCCTTCGCTCAAATCGCGTGGCAGTGAATACGAGAATCCAAGCCTGTCCATGCCGTCGCAAGTTGGGCCAAAGATGATGAAGTCCTGCCACTCCTCAGTCTGGATTGGCTGTCCCCCACGCCAAGCGCGGGCGGGGAGCAGAAAATATTGTCGGGCAGGTGAGAGCCCGCTGTAGATGCCCGCGCCGCAGTAGAGCGCCCCGCCTTTTCTTAAGATCACGCGGCAAAACAAAGAAATGCTATCATGAACCAGTGCTCGTCCGGGCTCGCACAAGAGTTCAACACGCTTTAGTGCATCCGTTCCGCGCACAAGTTTCGTGATGTCGGAGAGCATGCTCAAGGGAGAGTGATAGGGGACGTTCAGATAATGGCCGGGAAAGCCGCCACCAATATCGAGCGCTGTGGGAGCCGGAGAAACAGCTTCTATAATGTCGACGGCCGCCCGAATGCCATGCAGATAGGGATCGACAACGATCGTTTGGGAACCTGGGTGAAAGGACAAGCCCGTGGTCCAGCGCGATTGCGCGTTGACGAGACCCAGCAGACGGCCTGCTTCGGCCGGCGAGACACCAAACTTGTCGTTTAAGTCTAACATGGCGCACGTCCCGCTACACTTGAACCGGACGTAGATTCGTATTTCCGGATCATGCGACGGCAGGACCTCGAGGAGCTTCCGCAGCTCGGCTTCGCAATCGATGACATAGTCGCGAACCCCCAGATCCCGGAACGTCCGTTCGATATCGCGACGAGATTTCACGGGATTCATGAACCATGAACGGGCGCGGGGAATAGTCGAATTAACAAGGTGGGCTTCGGCCAGCGACGCCACGTCGAATCCGGCCACTCCGGCGCGAGAGATCGCGTGCAGAATTTTGGGCAACGGATTCGCCTTCACCGCATACAGCACGCGTCCTGAGAAATGCTGCGTGAATTCGCGCGTGACGGATGCAAGACGCCCCTCATTGAGCGTATAGAAGGCATCAACTTCCGCCGTTTCCAGTGACCTTACCAAGCTCATATTGCACCATTCCTCTCGCGCCAGACGGGGAGTAGCCAGCGCCTTTGTTGCCTGCTGCGAGAGCAATGACCATGCCAGCGCTCCTCGCGCATTGAACCGCCCGATTACGCTTTGAAGCAGTTCGCCATGCGCCACGGCGCGCGCTTACAACTTTTGTACACGGCCTTGAAAAGCCAGACAAAGATTGAGGGGCGGGCGGAAATGGATTTCTTTAGGATTTACGGTAAGGCCACCCGGGCCAGAAAAGATATTCCCCCGCAGACTTCAATGGGGTGGCTCGAGCTCAGCGTTCGCGGCGCTGATGCTTTTCCGAACTACATCACTTTCTGTGCCGCGTCACGCGGAGCGCGACCAGTTGGGAACCGGACCTTCCGGATGGGGAATGTTCGTCTATCGCTTCGAAACCGATAGTTCCGCGACTCTGCCGAGCCGCACGCTTGGCCATACGCGCGTTCTTTCCGCCTTGCCGGGATTGGGCCGTCCCTAGTACCCGGAATCATAGCTGAGTGATACGTCTGCTCTTGAAGGGACGTTGGCGGACCTTTTTCTTGGTCCAGACGAAGTGCTCAGCTTTGTCATTGTACGCTTTGATATAGGCATCGATGTGCTGCTCGAGCTGCTTGAGGCTTGTGAAAGAAGCGCCGCTCAACGACTGCCCTTGTAAGATCGAAAACCACACCTCGACCTGATTGAGCCAGGACGCGCTCGTAGGCGTGAAATGAAATGTCACCTTGGGATGCGCCTTGAGCCATTCCTCGTTCTTCTTGTGGGTGCTGAGATTGTCGAGAATGACGTGAAGCTGTCGGTCCGGAAACGCTGCTGTCACGTGATCCATGAAGTCGAGAAATTCGACCCGACGACGTCGTTTCGAATGCGTCGCAAGGATCCTCCCGGTGGCGACTTCCAGCGCTGCAAATAGCGTAGTCGTGCCGTGCCGCTTGTAGTCGTGGCTTTGCCCGGTCAGGGCTCTTCCGTTCGGCAGTTTCAGATAGCCCTGCGCTCGTTCCAGGGCCTGGATCGAGGGCTTTTCGTCCACGCATAGGACGATAGCCTTTTTTGGTGGGGCCACATAGAGGCCGACTACGTCGGCCGCCTTGGCCGTGAACTGCGGGTCGTTGCTCTCGCACCAAGACTTGCGGGCGGCGAGATCGATCTTGTTATTGCGCAGGAACCGCCAGACATATTGTACGTCGACATCGCCAAGTTCTCCGGCCAGCAGGGGCCCTGTCCAGCGCGCATACCCGGCCGGAGGCGACTTATCGAGCAACTTCAAAATCCGTTTGTCGGTCGCCTTCGTATAGATCGGATGCTTGCCCGGCAGGGGCTTGCTTTGCAGGCCTTCAAGCCCATGATCGGCATAGCGATGCCGCCAAAGGCTGACAATCCGCGGCTGGACCCCAACCTCTTTGGCGATCGATCGGGTGCTGCGACCGGCCGCCGCCAAAAGAACGATCCGCGCCCGCTTCAAATCTCGCTGCAACGTCAGCGGTGAGCGGCAACGTTCCTCAAGCACCTTGCGATCTCTCTTCGAAAGGTGGACGTCTCTTGCTTCGGGTATCATCCCGATGTTGAATCATGACTCACTTCCTCGGGAAAGTGGGTACTAGCGCCGCGCGCCACGCGGGCCGCCATGGCCTGGGCAAAGCCTGACCGGCCGAGCCTATCCCTGGGCACTTCCAGGCAAGGACGCTGCTTCCGTCGGTAGCCGGAAAACGCTGCCATTGCTGCTTCCGCTGCATCTCCGCAATGGCATGGCTGCGGTTCGACTGGATGTCGTGGCGCGGCGGAGCGATGTACGGGGCAACGAAACGGCGCGGCAATCAACGCCAGGCGCGAACCACGAAAGAGAAATCGAATGCTCGACTCGCCTTACGGCATGCACCTGGCGATTTTTCTGGCTTGCGATATCGACAAGCCGACCGAAGACCGGCCGGGGCGCATCATCGAACGTCTGATGGATCGCGCCGACAAGGCGTTGCGTTCCGGCAAGGTCACGCAGGTCCAATACGACACTTGGATAAAGGCCCTGAACACCTAGGCCAAGAGCGGTGAAGCTCGCGCGATAACCGAAGCCGCAGCCTCCTGGCTGCCCACACGCCCGGCACCCGAAACGGTCTCTGGGCTCGGGGCAGTACGGCGCGACCATTCCGGTCGCCGCAAAACAGGAGAAGTTGAAATGGCTACCAAGGAGAAAACCGCGAAAGAAGACTCCCGCTAAGAAGGCGGTCGCCAAGAAGCCCAGCGCCAACTCCAGACCGCTGAAGGCAAGCTCTACCTCTATGTCGCGATCCACCGCACCAGCAAGTTCGCCTTCGTGCAACTGGTCAGAAAGACGGGAAGGAGCTCGGCCTCGGCCTTCCTCGAAGCTGGCTGTTCCATACAAGATCCCCACGGTTCTGACCGACAACGGAATCCAGTTCACTTTCCCGCCACGCTACGCGGATGGCCCGACGGCAAGATACGTGACACGGATGTTCGGTCTGCGCTGCCAAGAGAATGGCACCGAACATAGGCTGGCCAAGATCAAGCATCCCTGCACCAACGGCGAGGTCGAGCGCATGAACCGCACGATCAAGGAAGCGACAGTCCAATGCTACCATTACGATCGACACGATCAGCTCGAAGCTCACCTTGCCGACTTCATCAACGCCTACAACTACGCTCGGCGGCTGAAGACCCTGAAGTGACTCACGCCTTATGAATACATCTGCAAACGACTTCCCAGCCAGAACGAGTCAAACTCAATCCCCTCCAGCAAATGCCGAGACTAAACACCTAGATTGCTAGCCAGCAGCCTCGATTTGATTAATTGATCTGTCTCCAACGCCGCCTCCTGGCCTTTGCTATTGTTTTTGATGCTGCAGGCGAGCAGGAGTTTCACGATGGACGACACATCCAAGCCGCAGATTCGGGCGTTACTCGATCACCACCGTACGATGCGAATTGCGACACTGCGTCCGGATGGCTTGCCGCAAGTGACTACGGTGGGCTACGCCAACGACGACTTGGCGATCTATTTCCTGTGCGGGAAAGACGGCCAAAAAGGCATCCAATCTGGCCCATGACAACCGCGTTTCCCTCGTGATTGACGACGACACGCCGCAAGTGATGGAAATTACAGGTCTGTCAATGGCCGCGAGGGCCGAAGTCGTGAACGATCCGGTCGAGGGCGAGAAAGCGCTGCGCCTGCTGTTTCAAAGGTATCCTGAACAGAACTTTGGTCCGCTACCGACGCCCACAGATGTTCGCATCTTCCGGCTAGCACCCATGTGATTTCACTGCTCGACTATTCCAAGGGATTTTGCCATACGGAACTTTTCACGTGCTGACGCCAGTTCGTGGCGCTTGATGCCCCGTGCTTTGGGGCGAGGAACCAAAGCCCAAAAACCCGGTCCCGAAATACGCTGAAGGGTCCCGCGTACCCGAGCAGACGCGCCCTATCAGTTATCAGTTGAGCCCCGGTGATAGTTTAAATCAACGACGACACCGCGCAGACCTTGAGGACGCGCACAGAGGGCTCCTGTTGAAACCACGCCCGCCGGAGACTGCACGCGTCACAGCGCGCACCGCACGGAAGCATGACATGCTGCACAAGGCCCGCCCTGCACATTCAGCGCGCGAGCAGGCCACCGTCGGGCGTTGGCCGCGCCGACTGTCGGTATTGAGACCAATGTCGGCAACTTGACGCTACACATCGCTACGAAGTGCCTGCAGAGCCTGCCGAATTCACTTCGGCACGCGGTTTGCTTTGTTCACGACATCATCACCAACCGCAGTGCGATGATCTTCGGGACGGACTCGGCGCGCGCCGCCGTTAGCGTCTGGCCCGCCCCGACGCTTTGCTGCGGCGATAACTTAAGGCGCTCGGTCGTGGACCGAGAAAATGCAGGGAAGTGTTGGATGCGATCTAGAGTTCTTCTTTTGTTAGCCGGTGCAATTGCGCTCGTTGCAAGCGGTGCAGCGAATGCAGCAGACCTTGCGCCAGAAGTGAAACTGCCCATTGCTGTGTGGAGTTGGTCGGGAGGCTATATTGGCGGGCACGTCGGCGGCGGCTACGGCCGAACCTCCTTCAGCAATTCGTACGGTCCGTCAATCTATGGTGACGTCGTCGATACCCCAGCGTTCTTGGCAGGCGGCCAGATCGGTTATAACTGGCAGAATAACGGCTGGGTGTTTGGCGTCGAACTCGATGCCAGCGGTGCCGTCTCCGACGGTACAAATACCTGCCTCGCCGCCTCCGGCTTTATCGTGAGCGCAAACTGCCAGGCAGGTCCCAACGTCTTTGCAACCGGGACCGGTCGCATCGGTTATGCGTTTGGCGCGCTGGGCCACACGCTGGCCTACCTCAAGGGAGGCGTGGCTTGGCAAAACAATCGCGGCGACGTCGTCAACAATTTTGAAGACGGGGGGCCACAGGAGAAAACCCATTTCGACTATGGTCGGGTCGGTGGCACCATCGGGCTAGGCGTTGAGCAAGCGCTTACGCCTGCATGGTCGGTCAAAGTCGAGTATGACTATCTGCATTTCGGTGGGCCAAGTGTCGCGACTCCTCCGACGGTGCAAAATCCGCCATTCGCAATTCTTCCAGCGAACACAATGTCCCTGTCCAGCAACTATCACATCGGAAAAATCGGACTGAACTACCATTTTGGCTCCGACCCGTGGACGCAGTGGTCCGATGCACCGCTGTACGCGAAAGCACCTGCCGGCACGCCGCCGATTGCTTACGCCGCCGGTTGGTCGTTCGAAGGCGGATCGCGGCTCTGGCTCAGCCGGGGACGATTCCAATTTAACAACAGCGCAGTGCCCTATGGTAGGCTTGAAGACCCCAACATTCTTGTATCAAGGCTCACCTACCACGGCCTCGACGGGCTTTCCGGGGAAGCATTTGGCCGTGTTGATAGCCCGTGGGGAGTGTTCCTGAAGAGTAACGTTGGCACTGGACGCTTCAACAAAGGAAACATAAACAATGAAGATTGGGGCATTTCGGAGGGGGCGAAGCCGCTTTCCTACATCAACAATATGTCCGGCCAGGCAAACGGGAGGTTCACCTATTACACGGCCGACGCTGGTTACGATTTCCTGCGCGGCGCCAACTACAAGGTCGGCGGATTTATCGGCTGGACCTACTATGAACAGAGTTCCGACTCGAGAGGGTGTCTACAGATCGCCAATCCGTTGACTACATGCTTGCCTCCCGGCGACGATAGGGTCATTGGCAGCCAGAATACTCAGTGGAATGCACCTCGGCTCGGCCTCAGCGCCGAAACCATGCTCACCGAGCGTTGGCGTTTGAGCACGGACGTCGCTTACCTGCCCTGGACCGATTTCAACGGGCGTGACCATCATCTGTTGCGCCCAGCAACTACCATCGTTGAACAACGCGGAAATGGTGGCGGCGGCGTCCAGATTGAAGGCGTGTTGTCCTACTTCATCACCAAACACTTCAGCGTTGGCGTCGGCGGGCGCTATTGGGCAATGTGGACCAAAACGGACAGCCCATGGACATGCACAGGCTGTAGTGGCCCGGGAATCATTAGTCCAACTCAGTTTTCGAAGTTCAGCATGGAGCGCTGGGGTACGTTCTTTCAGGCGTCCTATCGGTTCGATTGAAAAGATCAGCCAAGCTCCAGGCCAGTTCGACGCCATCCTGAAGCTTGGTAGTGACACCGACCTCGGCGCCCGTTTGGCGCCGATTAAATCGGCATGTAAGGACTCATCCGAGCCACAAGCTGATTCCACCCATACGACGCAAACTAGCTGAAACCACGGCCTTGATCCGAGAACGCATGGCCTTGGCATGGACCTGTGCTGCATCACAGCGCAGGCTCGTGAGTTGTTGCTCGTCGACCTCGCTGCAAAGAGACGGTTTCGTCCTATTTGTACGGCATAGCTACCCAGTAGCCACACCTGCGCTCTAGATTCCTTTCTTGCTAGTCGGCCGTTAACAAGCCGGATTGAGCTGGGCCTGGCAAGCGAGCGTTCGCCATGGCAATCCCAGGAACAGGCGCAACAATTCCCTGAACCAGGCGAGGATGCGGCGCAAGTTGTGGCCGACGGCTGAGAGAATGACGTTGGCGGCGTCGCCGGCGCGGCCTTTGAGGTAGCAGCGGCCGAGATGACCTTCTGCTTTCATGTGTCCGATGATGGGATCGATGGCGGAACGGCGGCGCAGCTCGCGCTTGATGATGCCGAAGACGCCGCGCTTCTGGCCAGAGATGAAGACGCGACGGGGATTTTGCGCGTCGTGACCGCGGTACCCCTTGTCGACATAGGCCCGCTCGATCGGACAGCCAGTGAGTGTCTCGGTGCGGTCGATGACGTTGCGCAAGGTGTGACCGTCGTAAGGGTTGTCGGGCAGCGACCTGGCGTTCAGCACGAACAGCCCACCGGGAGCTCGGCGGTTGTTGGTGACGATGGAAGCCTTCACGCCGAATTCGTAAGGCGCAGCAGCCTTGCCTTTGCCGATGCACTCCACCTCCGGGGCATGGAAGAAATAGAGCTTCCAGCCGCGCTGGCGCTGCTGCTGCGAGCGGATCTGCGTGGCCCGGCCAAGCGACAGGGCGAACGCCTTCTCCAGTGCTGGCTGGCCCTCGATTTTGCGACGGATGTCGCGAATGATCCGACCCAGCCGGCTGCGCAGGATACGCAACTGCCGCTGATGCCGCCCGATTTGTTTGGCATGAGCGTAACGACCCGCCATCATCGCGGCTGCCTCGGCCACGCGACAATAGGATTGCCGCAGCCTGACGCCGTGCTGTCTCGCCAGACGGTTCAGCCCCCTGATGGCTGCATGCAAGAGTTTGGCATCGGTCGGAAAGGTGATGGCCTTCGGTTGTACCGTGGTGTCGACCGTGACCCGCTTGAGGTCCTGGCTGCGCAACGCGCCGGCCTCGTGCGCCACCCGCAGGCTCTCGGCCAGCAGCAGCTCCAGCTTTGTTTGGCGTGCTCAAGCTTCAAATCCCTGCAATCTCCAACGCCACAAAATCCCAAAAACAGACTCTAGCTCAATCGCTTAGAGGCTCGTTCACGGGCAACTGACAGGCTGGGAGCGATTGGCGCATTCACGGCCGTGCCGTAAGTCAGTCTTACTCGAACTGTCCCAGCCGTGACTTCCACTTCGTGAGCATTATTGCATTTCCTAGCGTCGGGAACGCCCCAAGTGACCAGAACAAGTTCGAGCAAACAGGCGGACTTTCTTGTCATCGTCCGTCATACTCGGCCCAAGCATCAGATGTTTCATAGACCCGGACGCACGACATCTGCTGGAATTTGCGATGCAATCTTTCCCAAATCCAAACGGCAATGTTTTCTGCCGTAGGATTCTCCAATCCCTCAACTTCATTCAGGCATCGATGATCGAGTGCATTCATGATTTCGACGAAGGATGCCTCCAGGTCAAAAAAGTCCACGACGAACCCGGTAACGGGATTTACTGGTCCATCGAGCTGCAGCTCGACCCGATAGGAATGCCCGTGCAGGCGGCTGCACTTGTGTGTGGCCGGCACGTTGGGCAGACGATGAGCCGCCTCAAAATTGAACGCTTGTGATATTTTCATCGGTCGCGCAGTTGCTTTCAGGCTTGGGGCTCAGCCGCGGCCGAGCGGCAGCATAACAAAGACCTTGAGCAAGTTCCGCGGTCAGCTTCGACTTCAATCGACCTTGGCTGCCTTGGCATAGGTTTCCCGCGAAACCATAGGAATCGCGCCTCCACGGGTCGGATCCGCGAAGGTGCCACCCGCCGAAGCATAGTCCCTACCAGTGCGACGCTCGAGTACGATGCCCATCGCCTCGATGTTCGGAATATCCGTCTCCCGCAACTCTGGCATCATGGGCTTGCGGGCCAGCGCCGCCTCTACGTAAGGTGCGAGTTCCTCTTCTTTACGTCGGACGCGCTCGTCTTCTCGTTCTTTCAGTGCGGGCATGACCTCCTTGGCAAACAGCTCGAGCGCCTCGCAGATATGTTCGTGCTTGTTCATTCCGCATTGCTGGATGAAGATCATCTGGTCGATACCGACATCTGCATACCCCATGAGGTGGTCACGAACGCTCTGAGGCCGACCGATGGCTCCCGAACCTGGTGTCTCCTTCACGTCGTCCTTGATGGCTTGGAAGCGCCGCCACAGATTCGTACGTCCAGGACGATGGACGCCATATATCGCGTAATGTGCGATCGAATATCCGAAAAACTTGAAGCCGTCGATTCCGCGGCGCATTGCTTCTTCGGCACTGTCATGAACCATCATGCCGTTGAGCGTTGCAATATTGGCGTTCACCGAATGACCAATGGGCACGCATTCGTCAGACTTAATGATCTCATAGTATTCGTCGCGCCAGATTTTCGCTTGAGATGCTTCGACAAAGCCAAAGACCAGCGCCCCTACCCCATGACGCGCGGCGCGTAGAATGCTGTCGCGCCTCGAACACGCCATCCAGAGCGGTGGATGCGGTTTCTGAACCGGCTTTGGCACGATGTTGCGGGGCGGCATTTTGAAGAATCGCCCCTCGTATCCCGGATATGGCCGCATGGCCATCATATTGGCGGTTTGTTCGACCCCTTCCCGCCACATGGCAGTCTTCTGCTCGGGCTCTATCCCAAACCCCTGCATCTCAATGAGAGACGCTGATTCTCCAGTCCCCCACTCGACACGTCCTCCCGAGATCAGATCAAGCGTCGCGAGGCGCTCGGCCACCCGCGCCGGGTGGTTGTAGCGCGGCGAGGCAAGACAAATGCCGTGGCCAATACGGATATTCTTTGTGCGTTGTGAAACCGCACCCAGAAACACTTCGGGTGCGGACGAGTGAGAGTATTCCTCCAGGAAGTGATGCTCGACCTGCCACATATAATCAAATCCGAGCTGATCGGCGAGCTCGATCTGCTCCAGCGCGTTGCCGAACAATTTTTGCTCGCCACCACTGTCCCAGGGTTGCGGCAATTGGTGCTCATAGAACACTCCAAACTTCATCTGCTCTCCTCTGTTTCGCGGACACGGTTCGCATCATCGCACCATCGATCCCCGACCAAGGGCGCGCCCTGCAATCCGCACTTTCGCTTCGTCTCGAGCGCCTGGAAGGGCCCTCACTTACTCGCGGTTCGACCGACCTGCTAGAATGCTCGCGGTCCCAACCAACGAATACGCAACCGCTCAGAGGCCACGTCTTCACGAGGCGGGCTATACTGGGGCTACTCCAGAAATCCGAAGTTGGGTAAAGAACGGCGCCCAAGAACGGAGCCGATAGAGATTCTGCTCTACCAGAGCGTCCGCGACATTGATTCGGACCAACTGGCAGGTTTCATCTGAACTCCTCGCGCGACTACAACATGATCATTGTCGTGATGACACTGTTGCTGTCTGCCGAGCAATCGGCATGCCACAAGTTGGCCTATAGGCCACGATTGAAGGAGGGGAAAAGCAAGGGATTGCAACCCGCCGGTGGAAGAGTTCGACCCTATTGTCGTGTTTCAGACATGGGCATTTTTACGCAAGCCACAGCCAAACACGACAAGTCCAAGCACCGCATTCCGACAATTTTGAGCGTTCACCCTTGGGCCGACGCAGAAACGGCACGATCATCATTCACCACTGACATTGCACACACCGCCATCTAGATGTGGGACGGCAGGAAACGCGCCTCAAAAAAAACACGTGGGATGCAGCGGCTCAAAAGCTTTAAGCCAGCATCGCGTCAGGTGAGTTTTAAGCACGACACCGCGTAGGGCTAGCGCGACAAAGAGTGGGACCATAATGAGACTTTTTCTGATTTCCTCTTCCGTTCTGGCCATGTGCTTCCAGCTCTCGGAAGCATATGCTGAACAAGTTTTGGTCTCGCAATCCGGACACATGGCCTATCGTTCAGTTCAGGAAGCCGTGGACGCGCTGCCCGCGCGAGGCGGTGACATTTTGATCGCGCCGGGGATCTATCGCGAGAAGGTCAAGGTTGGCAAATCCGGCGTTCACATCAGAGGCACTGGCAAGAAGCCAGGGGACACGGTGATTGTTTACGGCGACGGCGCGATCAAGGTGGGCGGAACCGTTCATTCCGCCACTGTGGACGCATCCGGCGATGACTTCCGGCTCGACAATCTGACGATTCAAAACGACTATTCCTTGAATCCGGCCAATCCTGCTTCGCAGGCGGTGGCACTGTCTATCACAGGAGATAAGGACGTTATCACCCGAGTCTGGCTACTCGGCGCACAGGATACGCTATTTGCCAACAAGGGGCCGAACGGCCGAACAACCCGGCAATACTTTTCGGACTGTTACATCGAGGGACATGTCGACTATATATTTGGCAATGCCAAAGCCTATTTCCATCGTTGTCAACTGCACGGCATCGCCAATCAGGCTGTGGTCTATACCGCGCAAAGCAAGGACTCGCCGGACGAAGACAGCGCCTACGTGTTCGACCATTGCATCCTCACCGCTGATCCCGCCGCACGTGGCATCGCCCTCGGACGTCCTTGGCGTTCTTACGCTACGGTGATCTTCTTATCCACGGAGATGAACGCACCGGTTATCGCAGAAGGCTGGAGCGAGTGGGATCGCGGCAAAACCGATAGACTGAAGACAGCCTACTATGCCGAATACCGATCTACCGGTATCGGTGCCAATCCCAAAGGACGGGAATCTTACTCCCATCAGCTCTCAGCCAGCGAAGCCAAGCAATGGTCGCTCAAAGCGTTCTTTGGTGATGATAGGACCTGGCTGCCGAACTTATCGTCGAGATAGGAACTATGGGACGCTTTTGCACACAGTCTACCGCCGCGCCGTTCTGCTGACTTATCAATGTCCAATTCTTGATCTGCCGCGCACACCTGTGCTGCAGACCCATCGTCGTTTACGAGCCGCTTTACCACTTCGTCAGCTTCTCGGGCAGCCAATCATGTCCCGCTAGGTGGATGGCACCTACATAAGCCGGCCACATTTAGTGTGCCTGCTATTCTGCTTCGGTCAAGCGCGGATTCTTCAACGCAGCAATGAGTACTATCGAGGCGCAAGGCTGTTCCTGTTCCTGGTTTTGCTTGGTGGTTGGCTGAATGCCTTTGCGCAGCCTTCCCATGCAGTAGACGATGGCGGACTCGCCGCACCGCGCAATGGCGGCCACACCCCGGAAACCGCTGCATCTACATTTTCAACCTGCCAGACCGCGCTATTGGCAAATCGCACATCGTCCAGCGCAATCTCAAGAGCATGGCCTCGGTCGAGCCCGTGCATCACAAGCGCACCGTCACCGCCGCGCACGTGGCGCAACGCGATCTGGCGGTAGACCGGAATTTCGTTGCCGTGCGCCTGGATATCATAACGTGTATCGAAATAGATAGGCCATCGATTGCCGCGCAGGCACACATTCTCATAGGTCACCCTCTCCACCAGGCCGCCTCGGCTGACATCGCTCTTAATGCGCAAGCCAGACGTCGTGCCATCCAGAGTGAGGCCGTGCACCAGTATGTCGCTGACACCTGAGCTCACTTCACTCCCGATCGACATGCCGTGTCCCCAGCCGAAGTAATTGTCGACAATGGAAATATGGCGGGCGGGACCGTTGTTGCCGGCTTTGATAGCCACGTTGTCGTCCCCAGTGCGGATCTGACAGTGAATGATGGTCACGTCCTGGCTGGCGCCAGGATCGATCCCGTCTGTGTTACGGGCGTCGGCCGGTGTATCGATTGTGACGCCCCAAAAAGTGGCACCATCGACCCGGTTCATCGCCACGTGGAAATTAGCAGAATTGCGCAGCGTGATACCGTGAAAGGTTATGTCCTGAGCATGGTCGATCTGGATCAGGCGCGGGACGTTCTGGTTGCCGCCCTCAGCTTGCGCGCGCCGGGCAAGTTGCCACCAAGTCTCGCTTGTGCCGGCCATGAGCGCGCCGCCCTGCCCGTCGATGATGCCATCGCCATAGATGCCGCCCCCACGTGTTTTGGAGAAGCTGATGAACGGCCGGCAGCCGTCGCCTTTCCCTTCGATGCGACCGCAATTTCCAAAACCTTTGTCATACGCCTTCGGTTGAGCAATAGCGACAAGCGCGGCATCGCGCTCGATCCACAGGATCACTCCAGATTTCATCTCGAGGGGGCCCGACAGGAAGGTCCCGCCTGCCAAATAAACCGCCGAGCCAGACGGACAGCGAGCAATGGCGTCTTGGAGCGTGGCCGTATCGTTTTCACTCGACGGCACTAGGCGAGCACAGACATGATTAGGTGCAACAGGCTCGGCGACAATGCGGCGATCTTTGGCCTGTGCGGCGGGACCCATGGTGGCAAGCATGAGCAGCATGGCCCAATAGTGCAAACGGACTAACATGAACGATCTCTCAATTTGCTGCGCAACCTAGGCCAACTGATCTGCTTCAAAGCCGAACGCCACGCCGGCTCTAGCTGTCAGTCATGAACGGTTTAGGCATGTTCCAGCCGTGTCCGAAGACCAGACGCGATCGATCGGTGCCGTCGTGCTTATTCGACAGTTACCGACTTGGCGAGGTTGCGCGGCTGGTCGACGTCGGTGCCCATCACCACCGCCGTGTGATAGGCCAAAAGCTGCACGGGAACGACATATACCAGCGGCGTGAAGGCAGCCGCCATGTCGGGCATGACGATGGTAACGAGCGAATCGACCGTCGCCTCCGCCGCGCCCTTGGCGTCCGTCATCAGGATGATGTTGCCGCCGCGGGCGGCGAC
>NZ_JBANAZ010000113.1:0-19826 GCF_059803455.1 Bradyrhizobium sp. UFLA05-108
GCAATCCGACTGCGCATCGCTTTCTCGACATGCTGGGCAACGTCACGTTTCTTGAGCGCCCCTTTCACCCGACGACCTTGGTCAGCCTCGCGCGTTCTGGTCCTTGTACCGCGGTTTAGAATGGGCCCGCCGTCTCGGAGCTTCGCCGCCGATGCGCATGACTGCATCATGGTTGCGACCCTCTCGGGTCGGCCGAATACAAGTTCGTGGCGCGCGATCTGCGCGCACGATGGCGAGCTCCCCCCGGTATCGTCTCAGCTGCCAACCCGACCGCGCAAGTCTGCCGCTGTGCTCGCGGCCGTCAAGGGCAAGTCGCTCCGCGATGGCCTTCGGCCATCCTTGACCGCCGCTCCGCGCAGCAGCCTAGCAAAAAGCAGGTCGGGACGAGGAGATGTCGCAGCCCGGCCGAACAAGGAGATGGCCAATAACGAACAGCCTTGACACCAGTCGCCCCATACAAGTCCAGTGGCCCTTCACGTCATCTGCGCAAGACCGGTCGCTATCGGGACCGAAGCGGACATCGATTGGTAGCGAGCACTGCCCGGCTCAGTCGCGGATGACCGCCCCGAGCAGACCTCTCATGGACGCAAATCCATTTTGGGGCATATGTGATCAGGGCTGTCAGCACCGGCGACGGAGGCAGAAACGTTGCGGGCGTTGTCGCCGAACCGCTTGATTACTTCCATTTCGCCGAGGCGTCTGACTGGGGTTTACGGGTTGGTGTTACAGCCCGATGCCGAAACAAAGACCTGCTGCCTCGGTGAGGGAAATAGACGTGGCACATCCATCGAAACGAAAGGGCAGCGGCTTCGACCTGGAAGTGGTGAAGGTGCTGCAGGCGATGTCGCCGGCGAAGCCTGTGACCGATCCCGACAGCGGGATTTTCACCGCCTCGATGGCGTAGCCCGGCGCGGTGCTGACAAGGTAAGATATTTCGACTAACCTTCAAGGCGGGCAGGAACAGAGCCCATGACAGGAGATCGATGAGCACTGTAAAAAACGCTCTGGCCCAGAAGAGTGGCGCCACGATCCATGTTCGTTCCGGCGACATGGTCGTCGAAGCCTTGCGCAAGATGCGCGACAACCGGGTCCGGTCGGTGCTGGTCATCGACGACGACGTGCTGGTCGGTATCGTGACCCAGGGTGACTGCGCCATCAAAGTGCTGCTGCCCGGGCTCGACGCAAAGCAGACGCCGGTGGGCCAAGTGATGACGGGCAACCCGGTGACGGTCAAGCCGGACGATCGGCTGGAAGGCTGCATGGCAATGATGGCTGCGCGCGGTTTTCGCCATCTGCCAGTGCTAGACGCGGGCAAGGTTGTGGGCATGATCTCGATCGGAGACGTCGTTAAGAACATCATCCGGGATTTGGAGCACAACGTGGACGACCTGATGGGCTACATCATGAAAGACGGCCCCGGGGGCTGACAGACGAACCGCGGTGCCGTCCCCCCGTGGTACCTTGGTCGCTCCGATCCCGACTGACTGCCCCGGGGGCACCCACCACTTCAACGACAGCTGACCACCGCCAGAGCCGCCCTGCGAATGCGCATGGCGGTCAGGCCATCCATCATCGACGCGCTACTCAACCTTTGAAGAGTTCTGCAAAGAGTTCGCAAGGTGGCAGCGGACGATTGAGCGTGATCACGATCTTCTCGATCGTATTCCAGTCCGGTCCCCTTTCTACTATCTCATCCAGGTCCTCCAGCTCCTCGAACGCTATTGTTTCTTGTTTACCGCCCAAATAGCTTATCTCTGCCATCCAGCGGTCGGGCACTGACGTCCCCCATTGTCGCTTTAGCCCTGGGGGACATTGCCGGGTCTCCGATCGCTTGTCTTGGTCATATCATGCACCACAGCGAGATCGCGGCTAGAAGCGCATGTCCGCCGCACGATCAATCATTATAAGCGCTCGTTTTTGGACGAGGCTCATTCGCATAAGCATGCTTTTTCCGCAAAGTTTTCCCTCCCCCTCCCTCGGCCAAAGAGCTTGGTCAGATCTTTGAACCTCCTCCGAATTGATGGACACCTGTAGTAGGCTCGAAGAGCCAGGAGGTGTCGGATGGAAGGACGTCAACGTCGGTCGTTTACGGATGACTACAAGCGGCAAGCGGTTGATCTCGTAGCGTCGAGCGGGCGCTCGATCGGATCTGTTGCCAGGGAGCTTGGCCTGCGCGATTCCGTGCTGCGGCGGTGGGTGGAGCAGCGAGGGGGCCGGCTGGAGCCGACGGCGGCGACGCGGCGCCCCACAAGGCGCAGCGCGGCCCGCCCGTGCGGCTACAGGAAACCCTTCCATAGCTGCACTGCGCTCGTTACGTGACGCGCGTCGATCGCCTGTGGCTCGGCACCGCCGCTCCATGCCCATTCGAGGAAGCACAGCGTGCCAGACAGGCGCAACACATGTGCCGTTCACTTGCACCAGTATTCGCGGTCGCGTCCTTCGAGTAATTGCCTTTCCTTATGCGCGAATTGCGCAAACTGCGCGAATTCATGTCTAGCATCCGACGTTAATGGCACGCTGCGCGGTGCGAATGCTTCCTCATCGCCGGCCTGAAGGCTCGCCAACCGGTTGTGTACACTCTTCTGATAGGGTCCGGTCGATACGTCTCCTGCCTGAGCGCAAGCGCCAGTTCGCCAAGCCACCGCTGCGTCCCGCATTGATGATCTCGGGATCTACCTCGTCGGCATCGTCGATCGGTTCGCGGAATGGCGCTTCGCGTGGCCACGCATACAGGAAGCGGCTGTAGATGCCGTCGGAATCACCAGCAAACTTCGCGCAAGCAAATCCGGCTGAAAACCACCCACGACGCCGATGAGAAGGTGACGCAACATCACCGGCGGGCGACCAAGGCGTTCGACGATGAAGCTGTTGCCATCCCATGCCTCAAGCCAGAACGCGCGATCCGAACCGCCGCTGTAGCGCTCCAGGTTCATAAACAGCCGAGCCAGCTCGTCGGCCACATGGGTCACACCGCGCGGTCGCGCCTCAAGCAGCGGCGCCAACCTCTCGATCGTGCAGTCGGAGACGTAGAGGCGCGGAACGACGAACGGGCGCACCTCCTGCGCCTCAGCGGGCTTGACCGGCGGCTGACCGGCATCGACGGCGTCGGCAACCTCCTCCTTCCATTTCTTAAGCGCCGCCTTGGCACGCTCCGCGCGGGTTTCGTGCGCCAGCTGGCGCGTATTGTTCTCTTCTTGCCGCCCGCGCTCCACCACCAAGAGCGCCCGCTTGACGACATCGAGCGAGGGCGTCTTGCCCGACCCCGACACGCCGACGAGGCAGGTCCAGCACGTCATCGGCTGCTGCCACGCGCGGGTGGCCTGCACCCGGCGTGCGACGCCAATCAGACCCGAGGCGATGCCGATTAGCGGCAACACGATGTGTCCAACGGTCACGCCTGCACCGTTCGCCGCGTCCAGCATCCAGCGTTGCACACTTTGCGGAAATGCATCGATCGGCAGATCCGGCAGTTCGCCCCGGCGGTTGTCCAGGATCGACATATCCGGGTCGTCCCACTCGCCGGTGGACCGAATGGGGTGCAGGTGCTCCTTCTGCTGTTGCTGCTCGCCGCGCGATCGAGACGGGCCAGAAAATCCTCACCAGCTCCGCACCTCCTACGCGAGGCCTCTATCGATCTGGTCAATCATCTTCACGATCAGCTCGCGATGGTCCCGAAGGGTCTGCAGGCTGTCTTCGAAGGACTTGAGCGTCCGCTCCGCAAGTTGGGTGTCGTGGCCGTCTCGCCGCAGTTTATCGAGCTCGATCATCTGATCCGTGATGGCTCGCTCAGCGTTGGCAATGTGCGTATCTGCCTGCGCGAGCCGCCGCACTTCACGGTGCCATGCTGAAGTTTCTTCAACTGGTGGGCGCGAAGCGTGCTGCTTTCAGGAATGCAAAGAGCATGGCTGGATGAAAGATGCACCGACCCGCATGCGCATAAAAGGGCGCGCCGCCTGGCACGCGAGGAGCCGGCCGTCCGCCTATCACCCGAACGGGCGGCCTTGGCAATAGACGACATGCTACTCACCTCGATCGGCGATACCTGTCCGGAGTGCTCACTGCATTAGGGCAAGCCTCGTCCGCCGGCCGGACGCTCAGAATCCGATGGTGACCTGCCTGCGAGACGAATCAGTTGAGCATTGCGGCGCCTTCGGACGAACGGGCGATCGGCGGAGAGTTCATGGAATCTGCTTGATGAATGCCAGGCCGCTAACGGAGAGCCGTTCTTCACTGGTCTCCCTTTGGGCAACGAGTTCTTCCAGATCTGTCTCAAGCGCGGGCAGCTTTCGTTCGAACTTTGGCGGGTAGGCCCATCATCTCGCAAGTATCTCGAATACGGCGGATCGGCTTCTCAAAAACATCTTTCTCGGATTCTGCCATCCGTCTTTTTTGGGAGTTACTCCTATGTGAGCCAATACAGCTTCCGGACCTGACGTCATCAGACTTTCGGCCTAGTTCGATCAGGCCGAGCGGACGGCAAAGTTCCTCGCGGCGCCGACAGTCATCGGATGCATCGCACCAGCATAAAAAAAGCCCCAGCCGGGGGAAGCTGGGGCCTACGCAGAGAAGTCTCGCCGGGATCATAAAGCGAGAACCGAGCGATTAACCGACTTTCGAGTTGCTCGTTCCCAAAAAACTTTCAAAGACGCGCGGAGTCGATCACTGCCTGCCAGATACGCTGAGCGTCTACATCTTCGTGCTGCTTCAAAATCGCGTTTGCAGGTTCTCGCACTTCTGATGCAATACGAGTCGTCTCACGCGACTCGATCCAGCGTTGCGAGATCGGATCGTACCATTTTGCCAGACTGATCACGTGAGCGGCTCCTTTAAGGGCTTGCCCTCCTGGAGAAATAAACGCTCCGTCCGCGCAGAGCGTTCCAGGCCGCGGCAGCGGCCGCGCCCGCAGTTTGGAAAGCTGATACCCTACCTCGGAACAATCATACTGATTTGTCCGTTCTTTAAAGACTTAACGGAGGATCGTTATGGCACGTGCAGCATGGAAGCAACCCAACTCGCCGATCGGAAAGAAAAGACCGCGCAAAGCCAATCCCGCTTACAAGCGTCGTTCGCGTCAGCCATGGTCGAGCGCCGATCTGCGCAAGTTGAAGCAGCTTGCCAGCGGTAACACCCCGACCGGGGTGATGAGTATCAAGCTTCAGCGACCGGTTGCGGCCATTCGCAGTAAGGCACAGCGCGAGGGGATTTCGCTGAAGCCGGTGAACCGGTCTCCGTACAATCGGCGCAAGGCGGCCAAGCGACGCAGATCGTGAGCTTCATAGAAGCGATCATCTTCCGATATGGCCCGCGTTCTCATCGGCACATCCGGCTGGCACTATCAGTCCTGGCGCGGGCCGTTCTTCCCTGATGGTTTGCCGGTCAAAGACCAGCTTCGCTATTATTCCGATCAATTCGAGACAACTGAGCTTAACGGTGTCTTCTATCGAACGCCTACTCATGCCGCCGTTGAGGCTTGGCGAGAGCAAACCGGTCGGGATTTCGTATTCGCGTGGAAAGCATCGAAGTTTATCACACACTGGAAGCGTCTCTCCGATCGATCCGTAAATAGCCTCGCACTTTTGGAAGATCGCCTTTCACGGCTCGGCGGCAAGGCCGGACCGATCCTGTTTCAGCTTCCCCCGCAATTTGAGGCCAACGCCGATCGTCTCGCTTCCTTCTTCAAGCTTTTATCGAGGAAGCGCCACTACAGTTTCGAGTTTCGTCATCCGAGCTGGTACGTACCGCGGATACTTCGGATGCTGCGGGACGAGAATATCGCGCTCTGTCTTTCCGACCATCATGATGCGCCCTCACCCTGGACGCGGACGGCGGATTTCGTTTATGTGCGAGGTCATGGGCCAAGTGGCCGCTATCACGGTCACTACCGCCAGGCGGCACTCTCGCAATGGGCAAAGCGGATAGAATCCTGGAAGCGGCAAGGATGTGACGTTTACGTCTACTTTGACAACGACCAGAAGAGCGCGGCACCGGCGGATGCGAAGAAGCTCAAGTCGATGGTTTAGACAGCGCTGCGCCATGTGTGGGAGGTGACATTCTCGCTTGAGGTTCCGCATTTGACGGAGCGCCAACGCCATTTTGAATCCCCAATTCTTCTCCCGAGCGGGAGCAAAGTCGCGGCTGCCGCATTGGTCTCGTACAAGATTTCCAGGACAAACAAGAGGGATTGAACAATGAGCGTCAAAGGCAAAGTCAAGGAAGGTGCCGGCTACATCAAAGAGGAGATGAACGAGCACGGCAAATCCGCCGAGAGCCAACAGAAGGCCCAGGAAGGCCGCGATCTGCGCAACGAAGGCCGGGTCGAAGACGGCAAGGCGCCGAAGACGACCAAGCCCGGTACAGGCCATCCCGAAAAGTAACGACCGCGAAGCTGTCCCGCCCGCGCGGGATGGCTTCATTGTCTGCTTCGGCACTG
The DNA here is from genome assembly GCF_059803455.1 of Bradyrhizobium sp. UFLA05-108. Classification (NCBI taxonomy): domain Bacteria; kingdom Pseudomonadati; phylum Pseudomonadota; class Alphaproteobacteria; order Hyphomicrobiales; family Nitrobacteraceae; genus Bradyrhizobium; species Bradyrhizobium sp. UFLA05-108. The sequence goes on from NZ_JBANAZ010000113.1 coordinate 6,431, forward strand.
GACAAGTAAACGATATCCCGCGCAACGGCGCGGGATTTTTCTTATCAGCATTTGGCCGAACTTCACATCGTCCCGCCGCCTATCTAGCTAGGCTTCCCCCTTAGCCGCTCCCACCGTGTCGGCCATCCTGGCGCCGCGAGCGCCAAGAGGTTTGGGAGAACCGGTTGTGGTATCGCGCGCTGTTTGATGCTCCATTTCCGCATTGAGTTCGGCGCCCAACAAAATCACGATCGCCGAGATCCAAAGCCAGGTCATGAAGCCGATCGCGGCACCGAGCGAGCCGTAGGTCGCGTTGAACGTCCCAAAGTTTGCCGCATACCAGGAAAACAGCGCAGAAGCGCCGAGCCAGAGAAGGGTGGCGGCAGCACCGCCCCATGTGATCCATCGCCAACGCGGCGCCTCGCGGCTCGGCCCGAAGCGATAGATGCATGAAATCGCCAGCATGAGTGCCACGAAAAGGACCGGCCACCGCGCAATCCGGATGAGAAGGTCGACGAGGCTCGAGAGATAGAGATAGTTGAGAATAACTGGCACTGCGACGACGGCAGCAAGCGCACTCAGTACAAAGGCGATGCCGGCCACCGTGAAGGCGAGTGAGATGGCGTTCAATTCGAACAAACCTCTTTTTTCTTTTTCGCCGTATACGATGTTCAGCGTATCGAAAAGAGATTTCATTGCCGCATTCGCGCTCCAGAGCGAGATCACCAGTCCGACGAGAAAGGTCAATCCCAGGCTCCGATCTCCCTTGGTTGCCACACGCATAAGCTGTTCGCGTGCGACATCGATGGCGCCGCCCGGCACGAAGCTCGAGATTTCGTCGAGATGCTTCGCGATACTGCTGGGATCGCTGAAAATTCCGTAGATGGCGACAAGGGCGGCGAGCGCCGGGAAGATCGCAAGGATGCTGTAGTAGGTCATGCCGGCGGCGAGTGCCAGGACGCGGTGATCGCCGATATTGGCATAGACTCGCAGGAAGACGTCCTTCCATCCTTTCGCCGGTATTTCCGTCGGTGACGTCGCATGTCGCCCGCGATCCTCGACTTCGGTGGCGAGGCCGGCGGCCGACGCATCCCGCTTCGTTTCGGATGTCGGCGGCAAGCCTTGGGGCGTGCGCGCATCGTCAGACTTGCGCGCCTCTTCGGTCCGAGCCGGCTCGAGGCGATCAATCAGAAAAGCTGCCGCCATCAATCCAAGTGCCGACGCGATGCTCCACCCATCAAGGCTGGCCCGCCGATTTGGCCCGCTCGGCCCGCTCTCACGATTCATGACTCCTCCACTTCCATAATTGTCGCCGGTGACAGGCGGTTCCTTACGAGGCGCGCAAGATGATAGAGACCGGCGCTCCGGTCAGTTGGCGGCGACTCCAGCTTCGGAGAGCTGGACCTCCGCAGGCAACTTCGGCATGATCGAACCGCCGTCTAGGCATCAAGCAACGACCGAGGTCCCTGCGAGACCAAACGTGACCACTGTCATCAAGAATCTGACTGACCGAAAACGCAAGCTGCTCGCACAGCTCGCGGGCGAACTAAGCACCGAAGAACGCGAGCATGTCGAGCGACAGGTTGAACAAATCAATATCGCACTGGATTTCCTGGACAGGCCGTCCAGTAACGCGGTGCCGGCCAAATAGCGCTCCTTGCTCGTCCTATGGCTGTCCTGATCCGCCCGACGAGCCATAAACCTGACCCGTCGCATAGCTGGCGTCGCCGGCCGCGAGTTGAACATAGATCGAAGCGAGTTCGGCTGGTTGGCCGGGACGGGTTAGCGGCGTCTGCCCGCCAAACTTCTCAAGCTTCTCCATCGAAGCGCCGCCGGAGACCTGGAGCGGTGTCCAGATCGGCCCGGGCGCGACGGCATTGACACGGATACCCTTGGGGCCGAGCTGCTTCGCGAGTGACTTCACATAATTCATTGTCGCCGCCTTGGTCTGCGCATAGTCATACAGGTCCGGCGAAGGGTCGTAAGCCTGCTCGGAAGCCGTGCCAATGATGCACGCACCGGCTTTCAGGTGAGGCAGCGCGGCCTTGATGATCCAGAAGGGCGCATAGATGTTGGTCTTCATGGTTGCATCGAAATCCTCGGATGAAACGTCGAGGATGGACTCGCGCGCTTGCTGACGGGCCGCGTTGGAAACGATAATGTCGAGGCCGCCAAGCTCGCGAATGGCCTGTTCGACAAGTTTCTTGCAAAAGGCTTCCTCACGCAGATCCCCGGGGATTGCGACGCCAGTCCGACCCGCCTTCTTGACCAGCGCGATGACCTCCTGCGCATCCGGCTCCTCGGTCGGGAAATAATTGATGGCGACATCAGCACCCTCGCGCGCATAGGCTATGGCTGCCGCGCGGCCCATGCCGGAATCGCCGCCGGTGACGAGCGCCTTGCGGCCCAACAACCGGCCCGAGCCCTTGTAGCTTGCCTCTCCGTGATCCGGAGGTGGCTCCATCTTGCCGGCCAGTCCTGGCCAAGGCTGGGACTGCCGCTTGAAGGGAGGCTTCGGATAGCGGCTGGTCGGATCAATGAGGTCTTGCTCGGCCATGGCTCTTTTCCTTTGGCAATCGGTGAGGGCAGCGAGGCGGCCACCATTATGGCGCCGGCCGCGCTGCGTGAGAGCGGTTGTCTTGTCTTCACAAAAGCTCTCGAACGCATCAGGCCCTCAACGCGGGCGCTACGGCAATGTTGCTGTTCCCGCGGTACTACTTCCTGTCGGGCATTAGGGATCCGAGCACTTGCCGGGCGGCCCCCTTGATCGCGCCCTCCTCGTCCGGATCACCCTTGAGCAGGGCCTTTGTGAAGTTCTTCGCCTGCTGCAGGGTGATATGCGGCGGCAAAGGGGGCACTTCGGGATCGGTCTTGACTTCCAACACAACCGGCACCTCGCTCGCCAGAGCCTGATCCCAGGCCGAGCCCAAAAGCTCCGGACTGTCGACGTAAATCCCGCGCAACCCAATCAGTTCGGCGAAACGCGAGTAGGAGACGTTCGGAATGCGCTGCGATGCCTCGAACTTGGGATCGCCATTGATGATTCGCTGCTCCCACGTCACTTGATTAAGATCCTCATTATTGAAGACGCAGACGATCCAGCGGCGGTCCCGCCAGTCGCGCCAGTATTTTGCGACGGTGATCAACTCGGCCATGTTGTTCATCTGCATGGCGCCGTCGCCGACCAGCGCGATGACAGGACGATCGGGGTGTGCATATTTTGCGGCGATCGCATAGGGTACGGCTGCGCCCAGCGAGGCCAAACCGCCCGACAGCGAGGCTTTCATGCCGGCGCGCATTTTGAGATCCCGGGCGAACCAGTTGGCGCAGGAGCCTGAATCGCTGGTGATGATGGCATGGTCGGGTAGACGTGGCGACAACTCCCAAGTCACGCGCTGCGGATTAACTGGTTCGGCGGATTGCTTTGCACGTTCCTCTAACGTCTTCCACCAGGCGCGAACATTCGCCTCGATGGACTTGCGCCATCCCGTATCCACTTTCTGCGTGAGGCGTGGCAGCAAGGCCCGAAGGGTCGCCCCCGCGTCGCCCACAAGTGCCACTTCCATGGGAAAACGAATCGAAAGCATGCTCGCATCGATGTCGATCTGCACGCCACGTGCGTTGCCTTCTTCCGGAAGGAATTCCGCATAAGGAAATCCGGAACCGATCATCAGGAGCGTGTCGCACTCCAGCATCATCTTGTAGCTGGGCTCTGTACCCAATAAGCCGATCGCACCCGTCACCCAGGGGAGATCATCGGGCAAGGCTGCCTTGCCGAGCAGCGCCTTGGCGCAACCGGCGCCGAGGCGATCCGCAACGGCAATCACTTCGTCGCTTGCGCCCAATGCCCCGGCGCCGATCAGGATCGCGACCTTGGCGCCAGCGTTGAGAATCTCGGCTGCATGATCGAGGTCTGCCTCGTGCGGGGTAATGCTGGGCGGCGCGTAGCCGATGCCCGAGCGCAGCGTTCCGGGCGCGCGCGGCGGATCGACATAGCTTTCTTCCTGAAGATCGTTCGGCAGCACAATCGCCGTCACGGTCCTACGCGCAAGTGCAATGCGCGCGGCGCGATCGATCAAATGGCGGACTTGCGCGGGCGATGAGGCCTGCTCGACATAGGCGCCCGCCACATCCTTGAACATCGAGACGAGATCGAGCTCCTGCTGATAATGGCCGCCAAGCGCATCGCGCGCCTGCTGTCCCACGATCGCGAGCACCGGCTGATGATCGAGAAGCGCATCGTAAAGACCGGTGATCAGATGTGAGGCGCCGGGCCCGGAGGTCGCAATACAAACGCCGAGCTCGCCAGAAAACTTCGCGTAGGCGGTGGCCATGAAGGCAGCCATTTCTTCATGACGTGCCTGCACAAAATTGATCTTGCCTTCCGCGCGATTGAGCGCGCCGAACACGCCGTTGATGCCGTCGCCTGGATAGCCGAAGATATGGCGTACGCCCCATTGTGTCACGCGCTCAACGATGAAGTCGGATACGGTCGGAGACATCGGGATCGGGCTCCCAACTGGATTTGACGAGAAAGGAAGAACCGAAGCGCTTTCGCATAGTTCCTAGCGAGGAAACAAACACTACCGCTGCTCGACCAGGACAGGGCTATTTGGACCGGGGATCCCGAAGAGCTTTGGCGGGGTCGTCCAAGCGGTCGGCGCGGGCGAGTTGAACGGCTGAGCCCAGAGCGCGGGCGACGTTCAACACTTCCTCCTGGAAGGCTTCATCTGCATCGAAATCATCATGGGAGGAGGCATAGGGCTTCATATAGCCGATATAACCGTCCAATTCGGCCGCGCGCCCCGCCGAGATCAGCTCCATGTCGGTCAGCCAATCCGCGAGCGTCCGCCGCAGCGTCTCGGCCCCCACGCTATCGCCATGCACGGCGATGCCGAAAATGACGTCCCTTCAGGTGACGCGGGTAAGGCCATCCTTTTAACTCAAGCGCTTTTGCTTCCTGCGCGGTCTTGCCATGGGTGGAGGTCGGGTCTGGATTGCCGCCATCCGCGCAGACGAGCCGGTCGATCATGGCCTTGAGACCTGTCGGCGCGTGATACCAATTGACCGGTGTCACGATCATGATGCCGTGGGCCACGACCCAGAGCGGATAGATCTCGTTCATCCAGTCATCAGTCTGTCCGAGCGAATAGTTTGGGTAGCAACTGCATGGCCAATGGCACAAAGCCATGGAGGTTGAAACGCAGGATTTGCAGGGGTGAATCTGCCGGCCATATTCGGATGTGAGGCGCGAAAGATCGAGGATATCGACATCGAAGCCCATTTCATGAAAACGGGGTTCGACGAGCTTCACCATGCGCCAGCTCTTCGACATTTCACCGGGGCAGCTATGTTCGCTGCGCGACGAACCGTTGATAAGAAGAATGCGCGGCCTCAGCAGGGGATCATCATGGCGGCTTTGCGCCGCCTCGATCGCTCGCTTTGCATTGATCCAATCAATGGCGAGATTGTAATCCGGATCGGCATAGCCGGGGCCCGCCTTTTGGGTGTGTGGTGCCTTGCGCGAATGGCAGTAGCTGTCCCAGGCCGCGTCAATCAGTGCCGCAATCTCTTTCTGAAGCGGATCGAACGCCGGATCGTTAAGACGCGCGCGATAGCGCTTCTCGAATGTTTTCCGATCAAGCCGCGTAGGCGGCATTCCCTTACGAACATCAATCGGCAAAATGGACCTCCTCCTGCAACAAATGCCCGAGAAGGCGCCGGTTCCAGACGTGGGGCCGCGAGAGGATGTCGAGGACATCCACATGCAGCGAATACCCAGCGCATTTACGTCGCCTGGGAACGATTTTCACGGGAAAACCAAGGAGATACGCGTCGCTGACTGAAGCCGTCAACCGACCAGAAGCCGATGCAACTGTTCCCGGTTTTAAAACGTTAAGAGCCGTCGCCAGACACCGTTGGTCGGCGCCAGGCAAGCCGCTCAAGAATGCGAGCGTGTTCGGCCTTCGCACAACGCTCAAATTCTAGAGTCCCGTTGACTTATGCAAGCCGCGTAGGCCAGGGGATACCTGCGCGCCAATCGATTGATGGCCTTGGCAGCGCGACCGGGGCCGTGCCATCCCAAAAACGTCAACTCCTTGTTTTCGAGCGCATTGCAGCCCGGCACGGGGCCAGCGCGCGCTTTGGAACCGCACTTTGGACAATCGCGTTCTTCTGCATCATCCAAGAGCGGGGAAACACATGGCAAATCCAGCCGAGGAAGAGATCCGTCAGCGCGCCCACCAACTATGGGAGCTGGCCGGCAGCCCGCAGGGCCGCGAGCAAGAGTTTTGGTATGAGGCCGAACGCGAGCTGATAGCCAAGGAGGGCGGCACCAATCCGGATGAAAAGTCCGAGACGTTCATAGAGTAACTCGACCGCCGCAGCTTCACGCGTGCCCGTATCCGTCCTCCGATTGAATGAAGCCGATCAAAAACCTCTCGCTTGCCTTAGCGGTTGCAAGGTTCACGGTTCAGGGGGCATTCGGCGTCCTTACGTAACGTTTCGAGCTGAGAGTGATAGTCTTTCAGCGGGGGCAGCTCAGACGATGAAAGCCATTGGTTGATGTGGGACGCCGTCTCGATCTGTCTGAGTTTTTTTGGACTGGCGGCTGGCTGCCACGAGTTGTTGGACCTCTGTAGTTGCGTGCGATCCCGGATAAGCTGCGTCGACCTTTGCATTAAGCCGGGCATTCTCGCGAGCAGCCTTTCAGCAGACACGCCGAAGACATGCTCAGCCCTCCTGCGGAGGTTGTAGTCCAGGGGATCGCAGCCACTCGCTCATATGGGAGCCAGTTTCGGCTTGGCGCGCCTTGCGTAGCATTTCGTCGTGCGTGGCGCCCGGCGGCAGGAGCGTGCTTGTTCACGCAGCCGCTTCGCCTCAGCCGCTAGGCGCGCTTCCAGACTTTCTGTGTTCTTCAACCGGCGCCGCGTCAGCATGATCTCCTCTCCTGTCCGTCCGGCGAAGGCGCTTTCTTGTGTCTCGTCGGCAGGACCTTGATGCCACTGACAACGAAGTAGTTCTGCAAATTCTCGCGGGACAGGCCACCGCCATGGATCTGAAACATATTGGCATGGAAGGTCAGTTTATCGATGCCAATGAGTTTTTGCAGATCAAGGTCAATGGCGAGGTTCAAGCGCCCTTCATAGACCGCACCTTGCTTCAGGCCTCCCGAGACATTCCCAAGCACTTCGCCGATATAGGTCGCCGCAAACTTGACCCCGTATTTTTCGAGCGGATTTGGAAGAAGGCCGAGCGTCCTCTCCTCGACCGTGCTTTCGCCCGTGTCGGGATCGGCCGGCTTGTCTTCGTCCGTCTTCTTGTCCTCCTGAGCGGCGGCCTCTGCGGCGGCGAAGAGGCTCGCCGCAAGGATGACACGGCCGAGATAGTGTCGGGTGCGGCTCGCTTAACGCCATCGGATGTTGGAAGGCTGATAGGGACATGCCGTGAGGCGCATTGCAAGCGAACTCTGATGCCAAGGCGCTTTGTTCACTTTTGCACAGTGCTCGAAGGGTTCCGAGGACAGGACGCACAGCTTCACTTATGGACAGACCTTGTCGGCGCATCGTCCAGCAGCGCCAATGCTTGTCCACCGATCATGATCTTTGACCAACTGCGTAACCGCGCATACCTACGGCGCGTGGTGTATCCGAATGACTATCTCGGCAGGCCGTCGACGTCTTCGGTTCGCTCTTCTGCAAACCTACGCCGTTCGGATAATGCAAGGCTAGGAACGCTCGTGAGTTATCTTGATTAGACGATTGAGGCTGGGCAACAAGGAGTAACATCGATGGCAAACGAACAACGAGGCGGCTCCGGCAACTTCGCAAACGATCCCCAGCGCGCGTCCGAAGCGGGCAAGAAGGGTGGCGAACAGAGCCACGGGCAGAGCCACAGCCAGGGACAGCATTCGCAAACCGGCGGCGGCCAGGGTCAGCAGGGCGGCGGCGCCAGCAGCAATCCCGGCAACTTCGCCAACGACCGCGGGCAGGCGAGCGATGCCGGCAAGAAGGGCGGCCAATCCTGACAAGCAATGGTCGGGCCGCGCATGGCATGGTCCGGCCCAAAATCATCTGACCTATACGGAAGCGCCTCGGTGCGAATGACTTACAATACTCAGATGTCGGCGGCTACCGATCTCGCCCGTGCCTCGCGCTATCGTCTGCTAGCACTGGCCGAGCCCGATCGCACAAAAGCGGCGATCCTCAACCGCATAGCGGATGAAGCCGAACGCGGCCTCCTTTGCATTGGTCACACGCCCCATCGTCGGATCATCTCGTTGGTGCAGGAGACGCTCGAACAGTCCAAGCGACCGTTCTCGATGCAAAGCGACCTGTAAAAGAAAAGGGCCAACGTTTTCGTTTCTCGTGGCACGAGAGCGCCGCCGGTCTTTAAAAGGTCCCCCTCCCGCATCCTGCTTCAGCCTGGATGACTTATCATGCAAAAAGATAGGCCGCTGCCCAGATGCAGCGGCCTGTGTCACCGGCTCCCTCACGAAGCAAACCGTTCCTTGCTCGCCTCTTGGGAGATTGAATCACGCGAGCTTTAGATTGACGCGCTATCCAGCCGATCGTTCCTAATCGCCGATCGCCCAATTTTCGAGAATGCCTTCGACGGATGCGACTTCGATCTGAAGGCTGAAGCGCTTGGTGTATAAATCGAGCAGGGCGTCATGGCTCTCATCAGAGGAGCTGCAAAGCGCATCCTGAGCCAGAATGACCCGATAGCCGTAGTCGACCGCGGCAAGAACCGTGGCCAACACGCAAACATCGGTTTCGCCGCCAGACACGATAAGGGTATCGACGTGATGCCGATCGAGATACGCTTGGAGTCGGCCGTTGCGAAACGCGCAGTAAGTCTGCCGGTCGATGATGGCTGCAGGCGGCACATAATGCGCCAAGCGCGGAACGAGCTCGAGCAAGGCGGGATCGACCTTATCTCGCGTGACGCAATCCCATTTCTCGTAATAGGCTTTCCAGACGCCACGAGCTTCTTCCTTGCTTTTGACTGGAATGAAGCGGGTAAAAATCGAGCGTTGCGGGCCATGCGCGGCGAGCGCCGTCACTTGGGGCAGAACACGTTCCAGCCAGGGCGTCGACCATGGCTTGCCCGGCTCGAACAGACGCTGCATGTCAATGCAGAGATGGACGGCTTGCTTGCCGATTGGCGCGAGCAACTCCCCCATGATTATCGCTCCTTCGTGAGACGCCCGAAACCCGTCAGAAAACGCATAAGGCGCTCAAGGATGGCGCCCATGGCAAGGCCCGCAATCACATCGCTCACCCAATGCGCAAGCAACACAACGAGTGTCCCAACCAGCAGGGCGCCGATTGCCCAGGCAAGGTTTCGCTTGGCCGGAGGCAGCTCGGTCGCGGCGGATGCGAGGGCCCCTACATGCACCGCGTGACCTGAGGGAAACGCATCGAGAGCGCGGCCGGACAGCGGAACGCCGTGCAGGTGGCCCTGCACGGTACGGCGATCGGGCCGCACCTGATCGAACCGCCGTTTTAAAAGATGGGGAAGCAGGACGGCGCCGAGCGTCGTCAGAAGCACATGGTTGCTCGCGGCACGTTGCTCCGGCGGCCTTGCCCAGCAGTAGAACCACCAACTGATGGCTAACGCTGTCAGCACGTGACCATCAGCTCCCCAGGTCAGAAGTGACGAGGCCGTTTTCGGCGCCCGCCTTGTATTGTGTGCGATTATGCGCGCGATTGCGATGTCGGCTTTCGTGGGGTGAATTCGTACACTCATCGATGGTCTCACAGCTCGTCGAACGGCCGCTACCGCGCTGCGAAGGATACGATCGGAAAATGCAGCGCTCACCCTTCCTCTAATCAAGCCGATCGCCGGACGTTCCCTCCCATGGAACGGCATCATTGATTCTGCGTTTAGAAACAAGACAACCAGTCTGAGGAGGAGATCATGGGTTTCGGACGAGGTGCACTTCTGTGGCTTCTTGGCATACCGCTGCCGATCATTCTGCTACTTGCCATCTTCTGGCATCACTAGCGAAGCGGATCCCGTTGCCAAGCTTAATCCTGTCCCGCGCCTTGCAAGGCGCGGGACTTTTTAGTCGTCGCTTACGAGCGAGCGCGAGATCCTGATTGCTTTCGAATGCTGCAAAGAGAGATCTCTCGTATCCCGGGGACGAGGAGTTTATGGCTAGGGACGGCGAAAAGACGTCTGTGAAAAAGGATAGCTTCCCGAGAAGTCTTGGTCCGGGGCTTATTACCGGTGCATCGGATGACGATCCCTCCGGCATCGGCACCTATAGCCAGACCGGTGCACAGCTTGGCTTCGGCATCGGGTGGACGATGCTTCTCAGCTATCCTGATGGTGGCCATTCAGGAGATATCCGGACGCATTGGGCGCATCACCGGCCATGGCATTGCGGGCAATGTGTGCCGCAACTATCCCGGCTGGGTCATCTGGTTTCTTGTCGGGCTACTGTTTGTTGCCAATACGATTAATGTAGCCGCCGATCTTGGTGCCATGGGTGATGCCGCACGTCTCGTCATGGGTGGTCCGGCGGCGCTCTATGTCGCGGCATTTGCCGCGATCTCGGTACTGGCTCAGATTTTCATGAACTACGAGCGCTATGTTTCCGTGCTCAAATGGCTGACGCTTGTTCTCTTTGCTTACGTCATTGCGCTGGCCGTCGTCAAAGTCCCCTGGCGAGAGGCAATTGCTGGTCTCGTAATCCCGAAAATCGAATGGAGCGGCACCTTTCTGACGACGCTGGTCGCCATTCTCGGCACGACCATCTCGCCCTATCTCTTTATCTGGCAATCGTCGCAAGAAGCCGAAGAGCAGCGCATCGATCCAAAGAAAAAGCCGCTGAAGGAGGACGCGCGCACGCAGGATCGCGAACTCTGGCGCATTCGGATCGACACGATGGTCGGCATGGCGTTCTCGAACATCATAGCAATCGCGATCATCATCACTACCGCAGCCACGCTTCATCAGCAGGGCATCACCGACGTCCAGTCGTCCGCCCAAGCCGCCGCCGCTTTGAAGCCGATCGCCGGCCCCTTTGCCGAGCTCATCTTTGCGCTTGGAATTATTGGTACGGTTTGTTGGCAATCCCGGTGCTGGCTAGATCAACCGCCTATGCAATTGGCGAAGGCCGCAAATGGCCGGTTGGACTCGCTCGCAAGCCCAAACGGGCCGTTGCCTTTTACAGCGTTCTGGCTTTCTCCGTGGGACTTGGCGTCGCGCTCAATTTTACGCCGATAGACCCGATCAAGGCACTGTATTGGAGCGCCGTGATCAACGGCGTCTTGGCAGCACCCGTCATGGCGATGCTGATGCTGCCGGTGCGAAAGCCTGAAGTCATGGGCGACCTGGTTGTACGCGGTTGGCTCTATTGGCTCGGATGGGCATCGACTGTCGCCATGGCACTTTGCATCGTCGGTATGGCGGTCAGCATGCTGTTGCCGGGTTCCTAGGGAGGAAATGTGGACTACGCGTTGCGTTTTTTGACGGGAATGGCTGTCGCCGGCCCAGCGTGAGCAGCTCGGCAGGAAGGGCTACTTCGAGGTGATCGGGAGCGACAGTGGCATCCGATACAGAATCCACGCTGGGGCCTCGGTTAACGTGTGCGAGATCGACGAGCGAGGTCGCCGACAGGTGGGCTATGTTTCATGCCGATCGGGGCTCTGCCGATCGGAGATGTCATGCTCGCCCAGAAGATCGCCCTGGAAACATCCGAGGGCGAGGTGCGCAGTGTGGCCCGGAGGTTCGCGCCAAACGGTTTCCATTTCAGGCAAGTACGGCCGCTCGGCTAAGCACCCTTGCCTAGAGCGCAGCTGAACCACTGTGGGCGGTGGCGGCTCGGTGGCTTGGCAGCCGCGTCCGGATCTTTGCTACCTTCGGCGCCGGCGCTAGTCGGCCCCTCTGCGGCTTCGACGTGCAGGGCCCTTGGCGCGGCGGCCCGGCGCGGTCGATCCATGGGCCGAGGCGACCAACATCAGAAACAGCGCGCGATGGGCTTGGTACCTGGCGGCGGCTCTGCTGCCTTCCGATCCATGCATGAGCTGTCGGCCATCGATCGTGCGTAGATACCACCTGCACGTCCGACGGTGTCGTCTCAGATGGATCTCGAAGAGCGGCAGGTCGGGCATCGCTTCTTTCGGCTCCGTACTTCGGTCTCCTTACTGCGCGTTCAAGAGTTCATGAAAAAGGTTTTGAAAGCTCAAATAATCGAAGATAGCCTCTCATTGTCAAAACTAGGACGGCAATCTCGTAAGAGGGGCGGAGTGAACGGCGTCAAGGCCGCGCCAACTTCGAATTCGGACAGATAAATGGGGCGCCTGCGGAAGCGTATTTTCCGCATTTAAGGCAAGTCGGGTCTTGTCAGGATGTCGGCCGCGCCAAGCAGGATCGCCCTTTTCATCGACGGCGCCAATCTGTACGCCACGGCGAAGACGCTTGGCTTCGACATCGATTACAAGCGCATCCTGAAGGAGTTTCAGGACCGGGGCACGCTACTCCGCGGATTCTACTACACGGCAGTCATCGAGGACCAGGAGTCCTCCTCGATCCGACCTCTGGTCGATTGGCTCGGCTACAACGGCTATACCGTCGTGACCAAGGCGACGAAGGAATTTATCGATTGTTCGGGGCGCCGCAAGATAAAGGCCAACATGAACATCGAGCTCGCGGTCGACGCCATGGAGCTTGCCGGAAAGATCGACGAGATGGTGTTCGGGCGATGGCGACTTCCGCTCTCTGGTAGCGGCGGTGCAACGCCGCGGCGTCCGGGTCACGGTGGTCTCGACGACTGGCACGCAGCCACCGATGATCGCCGATGAGCTGCGCCGTCAGGCCGACGTGTTCACCGATTTGTTGGAGCTGCAAGCCAAAGTCGGCCGGGACCCGTCCGAGCGCCAAGCCGCACGTGAGCGCAGCGATCCGCGTCGACGGTACGCGCAGCGGCCCATCCCGCCTCGACCGCGCGGCCAGACCAACGAGGTCGAACCTTGAGTTCGCGCGCCCAGTTTCAGTCCTGTGGATTTCGAAGTCGGAATCCGGCAGCCAGTCGCGATGGTGCCTCCGACGGCGAGGCATTTCAGGACGATTTCATATCACCGGCCCAAGGCCGCAGGCTCTGCTTGCGGCCTCTCCCCGTTTCTGCTCGCGCCCAGACGACGGCTGCCGAGCTTTGTGGCAGACCACACCAACATGCCTTGTCATCACCGAATCCACTGACTCGCATCTCTCCGGAGCAAGCGGTTGCAGAGGTGTGCTGGAGTCGATCGGAACGCCTGTGGGGAGCGCCCCTACGGATGATACGAGCAAGTGGGCTCGGACGGCCCTAGCTACGTCGCCCTCGGTGTTAGTTTCTGATCGCCGTCTTCCCCGAAACGCTCCGACCTGGTCCCGATGGGAAGCGTGAGATGCATGTTGCAGACTACGC
>NZ_JBANAZ010000114.1:0-17540 GCF_059803455.1 Bradyrhizobium sp. UFLA05-108
GACCAGGCCGGACAGGCTCACCATCCGCGGCCATCGCCGCGGCATTCCGATGTCGGGGAAATCGCGCGACGCCTTTCCATCCGGACATGCCGTTCACATGGGTGCGCTTGCCTCTGCTGCTGGCCTGTTACCGCGCGGTCCGCGTCGCGCTTTGCGCGCCGTTGCCATCGGACTGTCGCTGACACGCATCGTCCTGCTGGCGCATTGGGCGAGCGACGTGGTGGCGGGCTTTGCGCTCGGCGCCGCGGTCGAGCGGCTGTTGAGACCGCGCGCGCTCATGAAGCGCAATGCGCGGGAACGGCCGTGACGGAGCAGGTCCTACGCTTCGTTGCGGGAGGCCTGATCGTATCCGCCTTCGCGATCCTGAGCGACATGCTGCGGCCCAAGAGCTTTGCCGGCCTGTTGAGCGCCGCACCCTCGGTCGCGCTGGCGACACTCGGCATTGCCGTCGCCCAGCATGGCGCGACTTACGCCGCGGCCGAAAGCTGGACAATGATCTATGGCGCCGTTGCGCTCGCCTGCTACAGCTTCGTCGTGTGCCAATTGCTGATGCGATGGCACATGGCGGCACTGTCCGCGACGATCATCTCTTTCGTCGTCTGGCTCGCCGTCGCGTTCGGACTGCTGACGAGCTTCGGGGGATTCACGTGATGCCCGTCAAGCTGTCGACGTCATCCCTGAAGCAAACGCATTGGTACGAATATCTCATCCGTTTCGTGCTCGGCGGTGCCGCGACCGTCCTGGCCGGTCTCATCGGCAAGCAATTCGGTACGTCCGTGGGCGGCCTGTTCCTCGCGCTGCCCGCGATCTTCTGTGCCAGCGCCACGCTGATCGATCGCCACGAACGCCACAAGAAGGAGAAGGCTGGTCTGAGCGGCGAAAGACGTGGCCGACAGGCTGCCGCACTCGATGCCGCGGGCGCCGGATTGGGAAGCGTCGGCCTCGTCACCTTCGCAGCTGTGTTCTACATCACCGTCCTGGCAAGCGTTGCAGTGGCCTTCGCAGTCGCGCTGCTCGCGTGGGGAATCGTTGCCGTGTCGATGTGGTGGCTGCGTCGCAAGCTGCGCGTCGCACGCCATGACCGGCAGCACGGCCACACATCTGCCGACCGGCTAGCGTCGTAGTGACAGAAACTCGTGCATCTCGGCGGCAGACTGAAGCTGCTCGAGACGCGCCAGAAGCAACTCGCGCTGCCGTCCACCTCGCAGTTTTGCAAGCTCGTCCTCGAGCCGGCGACGGTGCTCTTCGAGCCGTTGCTCGAATGTGTGGGGATCAGAACGTTTCCGTTTCCGCATCGCGACCTCGTGGGGGTTGCAGGCCCGGGCTATTGGCCCACCGGTCGAGTTGCTCAATCACCCTCCGATGACTTGGCCGGCGCGGCTCCGGCGCCTCGGGCTCTTCGGATAGTCTGCGCGGCAGTCTGACCTGATCGGGCATCGCTTCTCTCCAGTTTCTTGGAGCGATATTGAAGTCCAGCATGCACACTTATAGCCGCTCCCGCAATTACATAAGTTATTGATTTTGCGTGATAAATTCACTCATTTGGCGAAATTTGAGGAGCTTGCGGAACCCGCGCCGAGTTGGTTCGTTGAGTAAACTACTAACCTTGCCAATTTTGAGTGGCTGAACATGAACGATCTTCGCGCCGAGCGACTGCAAGTCATGCTCTCGCCTGAAGAACTGAGTGCAGTCGACGATTTCCGCTTCCGCCACCGCATGCCGACACGCGCCGCCGCGGTGCGCGAACTTCTCAAGCTTGGTCTCGCCAGTGCCGGCATCGATGGCCTGGCTGGTGTCAAGTCGAGCGACTATGGCGTGTTCGGTCGCGGCCCTGCCGGCCACACGCCGAGCGATGCCGAGGATTGATCGCACTTGCGAGAGCACAACGGCAAACGACCCCGGCACGGGTATGCCAGGGCCGTCCTTGGAGATTGCTTCCGGCCCACCGGGGTATGAAGCCGCAAGCAATCCACTTACGCGTCCGAGATGAATTCGTTCCTCTAGGTCTCAACCGGTCGGCGGCGTGCCGGAATCATCAGGGGTCATGCCCGACCCCGGCGTCTTGGCCTGATCGTTCAACTCGGGATCGCGCGTTGCTTCCTTCGACGGCGAACCCTTCGCACCGGATTTGTGTACGGACTGCGCGCGCTGCTTGTCGCGCGGCTGCTCCTCGGCGCGCTTGTCGCGAACGATGCCATGGTTGGAATGCGTCATGATTGTACTTCCCGCGTTTCGTCTGTCTTAAAGACGCTTACGCGCCGCAACCGCAATGGTTCCGGAGCAGCGGGGAATCAGGGAGGTCAACCGTGCCTAACTGCGCGCATGCTGCGCGACAGGCCGCGACGAATGCGCCAAATGGACTTGCCGCAGCGTCGTCACCGTCGCGAAGGTGGCGGAAATGCCAAACGCCATGATGAGGACGAACAGAGCCAGACGGGGAGCCATTGCAATCCTCCTGCTGGAAATGAACAAACGGGGTCTGTAGTGACCTTACTCCGGATCATCGTCAGTTGGTCGCGCATCGTCCGTGAGCGGTCTCACACGAGGACTCACGAACGCGAGAGCGGCTATGATGTCGGCTTCTTTTGCGGCACGCGTTGGGTGACTGGCGGGATTTCGCCGTCGAGCCAGTCCTGCTCCTCCGCCAGCGCCGACCAGGCTTCCGCCATCCGCTGGTAGCGTTTGAAGGCGGGTTGTCCCTCGGCCCGCTCGGCAAGATGCAGGCAGTTCTCGGCGTTTTCCCTGAAAATATCGGATTGCTTCATATCGGACAGGTGGGAAGCAAGGGTGCTGCACGCAACCGCCCTTACCGGATCGTAATGTCGCGGGAACTTCTGCTGCAACCCGCTATTGACGGTCCATGCGCATGATCGTCGCCACCGTCCTGTTGTTCATCAACACCGCCGTGCTCGCCGACAGTAGCGACGAGCGAACATGGGCAGGGCACGATTCCGTGCGCACACCGACGGCAACCGACGTCATCAGCGGCCTCTATGCGTTCGGGCGATTCCAGCAAGGCCTGCTCGAGAGCGCCGATCTCAGGGGCAATCAGGAGGTCAAGACCCTGGCGATCTCGCGGGCCGAGGATGCAGCAAAGCGCGACAAGGCGCTGAAGCAGATCCAGCAAGCGATCGGCGCCGAGCCGAACGTTCGCAAGGCCTCGACAGCGGGCGCCGCACTCACCGGCCCCGACGACTCTGAAGGGCCGACCTACGTCAGGCAATTCTACGCGGCGCAAGTCGCCGAATATGAAGAGACCATCGCCCTGCTCGAGCGCTATCTGCGAGCGCCCGACAATGACGCGCTCAGCGTCTTCGCGCGCGAACAATTGCCGGTCCTGCGGTCGCAGCTCAGGGACGCCGCGCGTACGATGGCCGACAAGTAGACACTCACCGTTCGGGATGATGCTGCTCGCTCTCCGGCTTCACGGTGCGATTGCTCTCGGGCATCTTGTCCCTGCCCTGGTCGCCATTGTTGTCCCGGCCGCCCGAGGTAGATGTGCCGCTGCCGCTCCGGCTCGGCTGCGTTGCCGCTCCCGTTGTCGGTGCGGAGCCGGGTGTAGCTGAACTCGCCGCCGGGTCTCCCGTGACGGCCCCTCGGCCGCTCGGTGCACCGTTTTGCGCATAGGCCGCGCCGGCGATCAGCAAGGTGGCCGCAATGGCTACGGTTACTATTCTCATAACACGCTCCTTCTTTTCACGGGCTAACCGGAGGTCGCGCGCTCCGTTCCGAACGTCCCGTTCTGCCGTTCCGCGTTGGGAACGACGCTCGCAAGCCGAAGAAAAAATTCCTGAAATCGATGGAACCCTGTTCCCTCCCCCGCGTTGTCTCGGCCGGGCTGAGCGAGGCAGGTTCCAGTTATTCGTGCTCCAATGTTGTAGCTTGATTTGGAATTTCGCTGACGTTCTATTTCCAGAACTGCGTACTGCTTTGGATTCGGAAACGCACCTGCGGGGGGAATGAAATGAGCGACCTCGATCCCGGACCACTTTCGCAATCCGGTCGTCGCGTCCCCAAACGAAAAGTGAATGGCACTCCGGAAGCCGACTCCCGGCAGGAATTGCTGCTGGCATTGCAAGCGATGCGCAGCGGTGATTTCTCCGTGCGCATGAGCGGCGACTATCTCGGCATCGATGGCAAGATCGCCGACACCTTCAATGAGATCATCGCCGCGAACCAGCGCATGGCACAGCAGCTCGAGCTGGTCGGCCAGGTGGTGGGGCGTGAAGGCAAGACGCGCCAGCGCGTCAAATTCGGCCTCGCCTCCGGCTCATGGGCCGACATGGAAGGCTCGGTCAACACGCTGATCGACGATCTCCTATGGCCGACCCGCGAGGTGACGCGCGCAGTCGCGGCGGTGGCGCAAGGCGACCTGCTGCAAACCGTCAAGCTCGACGTCGACGGCCGCCCCTTGCGCGGCGAATTCTTGCAATCGGCGACCATCGTCAACACCATGATCAAGCAGCTCGGCGTGTTCACCTCCGAGGTGACGCGCGTGGCCCGCGAGGTCGGCACCGAAGGCAAGCTCGGCGGTCAGGCCCAGGTACCGGAAGTGACCGGCGTCTGGAAGGATTTGACCGAGAGCGTCAACTCGATGGCGAACAACCTGACCAACCAGGTGCGCAACCTCGCAGAGGTGACGATCGCGGTGGCCAATGGCGACCTTTCCAAAAAGATCACGGTCGACGTCCGCGGCGAAATTTTGCAGCTCAAGGAAGCCATCAACACGATGGTGGACCAGCTTCGCTCCTTCGCCTCGGAAGTGACGCGCGTGGCGCGCGAGGTCGGCACCGACGGTAAGCTCGGCGGCCAGGCCATCGTGCCCGGCGTCGCCGGCACCTGGAAGGACCTCACCGACTCCGTCAATGCAATGTGTGGCAACCTGACCGCGCAGGTTCGCAATATCGCCCACGTGACCACCGCCGTGGCGCGCGGCGACCTGTCCCGCAAGATCACCGTGGACGTGCGCGGCGAAATTCTGGAGCTGAAGGACACCATCAACACCATGGTGGACCAGCTCAACTCCTTTGCATCCGAAGTGACGCGCGTCGCGCGCGAGGTCGGTACGGAAGGAAAGCTCGGCGGCCAGGCGCAAGTGCCCGGTGTGGCCGGCACCTGGAAGGACCTCACCGACAACGTCAACTTCATGGCCTCGAACCTGACTGCGCAGGTTCGCAACATCGCCGACGTCGCGACCGCGATCGCGAGCGGCGACCTCTCCAAGAAGATCACGGTGAACGTGTCGGGCGAGATCCTTCAGCTCAAGGAAACGCTCAACACCATGGTCGACCAGCTCAACGCGTTCGCCGGCGAAGTGACACGCGTGGCGCGCGAAGTCGGCACCGAAGGGCGGCTCGGCGGCCAGGCCAACGTGCTCGGCGTCGCCGGCACCTGGAAGGACCTCACGGAGAGCGTCAACTCGATGGCGTCGAACCTTACGGCGCAAGTCCGCAACATCGCCGAGGTGACGACGGCCGTCGCGGGCGGCGATCTCTCGAAGAAGATCACCGTGGACGTGCGCGGCGAGATCCTGGAGCTGAAGGACACCATCAACACCATGGTGGACCAGCTCAACGCATTCGCAGGCGAAGTGACGCGCGTCGCGCGCGAGGTCGGCACCGAAGGCAAGCTCGGCGGTCAGGCTCAGGTGCGTGGCGTCGCGGGCACCTGGAAGGACTTGACCGACTCGGTCAACTCGATGGCCTCGAACCTGACCGGCCAGGTCCGCAACATCGCCGAGGTCGCGACCGCCGTGGCCAAGGGCGACCTGTCGAAGAAGATCACCGTGAACGTGTCGGGCGAGATCCTTCAGCTCAAGGAAACGCTGAACACGATGGTCGACCAGCTCAACGCCTTCGCCGGTGAGGTGACGCGCGTCGCGCGCGAGGTCGGCACCGAAGGCAAGCTGGGCGGCCAGGCCGAGGTGCCCGGCGTCGCCGGCACCTGGAAGGATCTCACCGATAGCGTGAACTCGATGGCGGGTAACCTCACCGCCCAGGTCCGCAACATCGCCGAAGTGGCAACCGCAATCGCCGGCGGCGACTTGTCACGAAAAATTACCGTCGACGTGCGCGGCGAGATCCTTCAGCTCAAGGACACGCTGAACACGATGGTCGACCAGCTCAACCGCTTCGCGGGCGAGGTGACACGCGTGGCGCGCGAGGTCGGCACCGAAGGCCGTCTCGGCGGCCAGGCCAACGTGCCCGGCGTCGCCGGGACCTGGAAGGACCTCACCGATAGCGTGAACTCGATGGCGGGCAACCTCACCGCCCAAGTCCGCAACATCGCCGAAGTGACGACTGCCGTGGCGCGCGGCGACTTGTCGCGCAAGATCACCGTCGATGTGCGCGGCGAGATCCTTGAGCTGAAAAACACCATCAACACCATGGTGGACCAGCTCAACGCCTTCGCTTCGGAAGTGACGCGCGTCGCGCGCGAGGTCGGCACCGAAGGCAAGCTCGGCGGCCAGGCACAAGTGCCTGAAGTCGCCGGCACCTGGAAGGACCTCACCGACAACGTCAACTTCATGGCTTCGAACCTGACCGCACAGGTGCGCAACATCGCCGAGGTCGCCACCGCCATTGCCGGCGGCGACCTTTCGAAGAAGATCACGGTCGACGTGCGCGGCGAG
Organism: Bradyrhizobium sp. UFLA05-108; assembly: GCF_059803455.1. Classification (NCBI taxonomy): domain Bacteria; kingdom Pseudomonadati; phylum Pseudomonadota; class Alphaproteobacteria; order Hyphomicrobiales; family Nitrobacteraceae; genus Bradyrhizobium; species Bradyrhizobium sp. UFLA05-108. The sequence goes on from NZ_JBANAZ010000114.1 coordinate 6,632, forward strand.
ATCCTGCTGCTGAAGGACACTCTGAACACGATGGTCGAGCAACTCCGCTCCTTCGCCGCCGAAGTGACGCGCGTCGCGCGCGAGGTCGGCACCGAGGGTCGGCTCGGCGGTCAAGCCGTGGTGCCCGGCGTGGGTGGCACCTGGAAGGACCTCACCGACAACGTCAATCTCCTGGCCGCAAATCTCACCACGCAGGTGCGCAACATCGCCGAGGTCACGACCGCCGTGGCCCGCGGCGACCTCTCCCGCAAGATCACCGTCGATGTGAAGGGCGAGATCCTCGAGCTGAAGAACACCATCAACACCATGGTGGACCAGCTCAACGCCTTCGCCGGCGAGGTGACGCGCGTCGCGCGCGAGGTCGGCACCGAAGGCAAGCTCGGCGGCCAGGCCCAGGTGCCTGGCGTCGCCGGCACCTGGAAGGACCTCACCGACACCGTGAACTTCATGGCGGCGAACCTCACCGAGCAGGTGCGCGGCATCGTCAAGGTCGTGACCGCGGTTGCCAACGGCGACCTGAAGCAGAATCTCACGGTGAAATCGAAGGGCGAGGTCGCCGCTCTGGGCGATACCATCAACAACATGACCGAGACGCTCGCGACCTTCGCCGATCAGGTTACGTCGGTGGCGCGCGAGGTCGGCGTCGAGGGACGCCTTGGCGGCCAGGCCAACGTGCCGGGCGCGGCCGGCACCTGGAAGGACCTGACCGGCAACGTCAATCTGCTGGCGGCGAATCTCACCTCGCAGGTGCGCGCCATCGCGGAGGTCGCGACCGCCGTGACCAAGGGCGACCTGACCCGGTCGATCCAGGTCGATGCCCGCGGCGAGGTCGCAGAGCTGAAAGACAACATCAACACCATGATCACCAACCTGCGTCTCACCACGGACGTGAACACCGAGCAGGATTGGCTGAAGACGAACCTTGCCAAATTCACCAACATGCTCCAGGGCCAGCGCGACCTCACCACCGTCGGCCGTCTCCTGCTCTCCGAGCTGTCGCCGCTGGTGAATGCCCATACCGGCGTGATCTACCAGATCGAGAACGAGGACAGCCCGCAGCTCCGCCTACTAGCCTCCTATGCCGGCGACGGCGCCTATCCCTATCCGCAGGTGCTGCAATTCGGTGACGGTCTCTCCGGGCAATGTGCGCTCGACAAGCGCCCGCGCGTGATCGCGGACATCCCGGCCGACGTGGTGCCGGTCAACTCGGCGCTGCTGCGCGCCGTGCCGAAGAATCTGGTGGTACTGCCGGTGCTGTTCGAGAGCCAGGTCAAGGCTGTGATCGAGCTCGCCTCGCTCGCCTCATTCACGACCTCGCAAATGACTTTCCTGGAGCAGCTCACGGACTCCATCGGCATCGTGCTCAACTCGATCGAGGCGACGATGCAGACCGAAGGCCTGCTCAAGCAGTCGCAACAGCTTGCAGGTGAGCTCCAGGCCCAGCAGCGCGAATTGCAGCAGACCAACGACCAGCTCGAGCAGAAGGCGCAGCAGCTCGCCGAGCGCAACGTGGAAGTCGAGCGCAAGAACCAGGAGATCGAACAGGCCCGCCGCGCACTCGAGGAGAAAGCAACCGAACTTGCGCTGACCTCGAAATACAAGTCCGAATTCCTCGCCAATATGAGCCACGAACTGCGTACGCCGCTGAACTCGATCCTGATCCTCGGCCAGCAGCTCACCGACAATCCGGATGGCAACCTCTCGGCGAAGCAGGTCGAGTTCGCCCGCACGATCCACGGCGCCGGCACCGACCTGTTGAACCTGATCAGCGACATTCTCGATCTTTCCAAGATCGAGTCCGGCACAGTGACGGTCGATGCCGAGGAGATCCTGACCGCGAACCTGCTGGAGACCGTCGGGCGTCCGTTCCGGCACGAGGCGGAGAACCGCAACCTGTCCTTCAACATCGAGGTCGATCCGAACCTCGCCCGCAGCATCGTCACCGACTCCAAGCGGCTGCAACAGGTGCTGAAGAACCTGTTGTCGAACGCCTTCAAGTTCACGGCCGATGGCGGCGTGCGCCTGAAGGTCGCCGATGCGCCCGGCGGCTGGACACCGGATCACCCCGTGCTCAACGCTGCACCGGCAGTGATCGCGTTCGAGGTCTCGGATACCGGCATCGGCATTCCCCTGGAGAAGCAGAAGCTGATCTTCGAGGCCTTCCAGCAGGCCGACGCCGGCACCAGTCGCAAATATGGCGGCACCGGCCTCGGGCTCGCTATCAGCCGCGAGCTCGCAAGCCTGCTTGGCGGCGAGATCCATCTGCGCAGCGCGACTGGCAAGGGCTCCACTTTCACGCTGTACCTGCCGCTCAAATACTCGGGGCCGACGCTCGCGCCACGGGCCGCGCCCACGGCCAACCAGCCGCCCGCGCTCCAGGCGCAGGCGACTGCGCCCGAGCGGGTCATCGAGCAACTTCCTGACGACCGGCTCAATCTCGAGCCGGGAGACACCATTCTGTTGATCGTCGAGGACGACCCGCATTATGCCCGCGTGCTGGTCGATCTCGCCCGCGACAAGGGTTTCAAGGTGCTGGTCGCCGCACGCGGCGCTGAAGCCCTGGAGCTCGCCAAGCAATATCAGCCGACGGCGGTGTCGCTCGACGTCTTCCTGCCGGACATGCTGGGCTGGACGGTGTTGAGCCAGCTCAAGCATAATCCACTGACCCGCCACATCCCCGTGCAGATCATCACGCTGGACGAGGACCGCCAGCACGCACTCGCTCGCGGTGCCTTCTCCTTCGTCAACAAGCCGACGACGACCGAGGGCGTTTCCGCCGCGCTGACCCAGATCAAGGAATACGCAAGGCCGCGGCGCAAGCGGCTCCTCATCGTCGAGGACAACGAAGCGGAGCAGCTCTCGATCCGCGAGCTGCTGCATCACGACGACATCGAGATCGTGGCGACCGACACCGGCGCTGGCGCGCTCTCGACGCTGCGCGACGCTCCTTGCGATTGCGTGGTGCTGGATCTACGCTTGCCGGACATGAGCGGGTTCGAGGTGCTGGACCAAATCCGCAGCGACGAGAGGCTGTCGAACATTCCGGTCGTGGTCTTCACGGGGCGCGAGCTCTCGGCCGAAGAGGATGCCGAGCTCCACACCATGGCGCGCAGCATCGTGGTCAAGGGTGTGGAGTCGCCCGAACGCCTGCTTGACGAGACCGCGCTGTTCCTGCACCGGGTGATCACGGAGCTGCCGACCGAGAAGCAGCGCATGCTGGAGAAGCTGAACAGTTCCGACGAGGACCTGATCGGCAAGACCGCCCTGCTCGTCGACGACGATGCCCGCAACATCTTCGCGCTGTCGAGCGTGCTGGAACGTCGCGGCATGAAGGTGCTGACCGCCACCACCGGCCGCGAGGCGGTGGCGCTGGTGGAATCCAATCCGGAGATCGCGATCGTGCTGATGGACATCATGATGCCGCAGATGGATGGCTATCAGACCATCGGCGTGATTCGGGAGAACCCGGCCTTTTTGCGCCTGCCGATCATCGCGCTGACCGCGAAGGCGATGAAGGGCGATCGGGAGAAATGTCTGGAAGCGGGCGCTTCCGACTATCTCGCCAAACCCGTCAACACCGATCAATTGCTGCTTGCGATCCGCATGTGGCTGCATCGCTGAGTGGGATCCGAATATGGACCACGAAAAGGTCAACATCCTCCTCGTCGACGACCAGCCGGCCAAGCTGCTCGCCTATGAGGTGATCCTGAAGGACCTCGGCGAGAACCTCGTGATCGCCTCCTCCGGCCGCGAGGCGCTGGAAATCCTGCTGAAGAGCGAGATCGCGGTGATCCTGGTCGACGTGTGCATGCCCGAGCTCGACGGCTTCGAGCTCGCGGCGATGATCCGCGAGCATCCGCGCTTCCAGAAGATCGCGATGATCTTCATCTCGGCAATCCAGGTTTCCGACATCGATCGCCTGCGCGGCTACGAGATGGGCGCGGTCGACTACGTTCCGGTGCCGGTCGTGCCGGAGGTGCTGCGAGCCAAGATCAAGGTGTTCGCTGAACTCTATCGCAAGACGCGCGAGCTCGAGCGGCTGAACCAGGAACTGGAGGATCGCGTTCGCGCGCGCACCGCCGAGCTTGAGAGCTCCACCGCCAAGCTGCTCGAGAGCGAGCAACGGCGCAGCATGGCGATCGCCGCCGGCAAGATGGGATCCTGGGACTGGGACTGGATCAACGGCGACTGGATGTGGGACGAAGGTCAGTATCGCATCTTCGGCGTCAGCCCGGAGACCTTCTACGTCACCTCGGCCAGCGTGCAGGCGCTGCTGCACCCCGACGATGTCGATCAATTCCGCAAGGCGATCGCCGAATTCAACACGGGCACGCGCGCCTACGAAGCCGAATTCCGCATTCAGCGGCCGGATGGCGAGGTGCGCTGGTGCGTCGGAACGGCGGCGGCAACGCTGGACGGAAACGGTCGCGTGGTGCGGGTGAGCGGCGTCACTGTCGACATCACCGAGCGCAAGCGCGCCGAAGATCGGCAGAACCTGCTCGCCCGCGAAGTCGACCACCGCGCCAAGAACGCCCTGGCGCTCGCGCAATCAATCGTCCGGCTGACCCGCGCCGACGACGTCAAGACCTACGTCAATGCCGTCGAAGGACGTATCAATGCGCTGGCGCGCGTGCACACCATCCTGTCGCTGTCGAGCTGGCAGGGCGCCGAGATCAACAAGCTCATCGAGGAGGAGCTCGCGCCCTATTCACTCGGCGGCCAGATCCGTCTGTCGGGTCCCGAAGTGCAGCTCGTGCCGGCTACCGCGCAAACGCTGGCGCTGGCGCTGCACGAGCTGTTCACCAATTCGGCCAAATACGGCGCGTTGTCGACACGGTCGGGGCGGCTTGCGATCGGCTGGGAGGTGAGTGGCGAGATGCTCGCGCTGACCTGGGAGGAATCCGGGGGGCCCCTGGTCAGGCAGCCGAAGGCGCGCGGCTTTGGTACCAAGAGCCTGCTCGCGAGCGTCGAGTCCCAACTCGGCGGACAGGCGCAGTTCGATTGGCGCGCCGAGGGTCTTCTGTGCCGCCTCGAAGTGCCGCTGACACGGAAGGCGACGCTGCCGGCAGCCGGAAATTTCGACGCAGCGATCGCCGGCGAATTGCAGCGCGCCTCGGGCTAGCGCCGGGCCCGCACCCTCACCGCCTGCATCTGCAACGGCGCATCAGCGATGCGCCCCTCAAGCCAGGCTTCGCTCCGCTCCAGATCGCGCAATGCCATCGCGTAGCTTCGCGCGGCGCGCTGCTCCGCACCACGCGGCAGCGTGCGCGCCTTGCGCAGCATTTCCGCCGCCGCGTTGCGATAGGCAAGGGAGCGGTACAGAAAGATCACCTTTCCCATTCGAGCTTTCCTTGTCGTTGCTCCAGTCCCGACCTTCTCACGCCTCTCATGAACGCCACCTGAAGATCGCGCACTATGAATATTTGTTCAGGAAGACGCGGCCTCAGAGGAACTCGCGATGATCCAGTGCGTTTTTCCGGACGATTGCCGAGGGCGACAATGCGAACGCGAAAATCGCCACGTTTGGTTTCGACGGCCGGCGCCATCACGTTGATGACGCAGGCGATGATGGGCGCCGCCCTCGGACTCACCTTCGGCCTCGCGCTGGTGCTCATCAATCCTGCCGTTGCGACACTGCTCAGGGCTGGCGGAAGCCCGACCATTTTCGTGTTCGTCATCACACTCGTGACGAGCTTTGCGATCGGCGCAACGCTGACCGGTGCCGTATTCGTTTTGATGGATGACAAGGAAACTTGAAGCACGCGCGACGGCGCATGTTGAGCTCGCGCTGGAACTCTCGCGCCCAATCGCTGTTGGCTCCCTGCGTCAATTTTACTCAAGGGAGTTCCGCGCATGAACAAAACCAAGCTCGCCTTAGCCATGATCCTGGCCACCGGCCTCGCCGCCGCGCCATTGGCTGCCCAAGCCAAAACGCACAAAAAGCACCATTCGTCCGCGACGTCGTCGCAGACCACGACCGGTGCGAACATGAAATCGAGCGGCGGCGGAGCCGCCAATCCATCGAGCCAGGGCAATGTCGGCCCGGGCACCAATCAAGCCGGCAGCATGAACACGCCGAGCAGCTCGAAGTGAGCGCATTTGCACCACCCGGAAGAGCCCCGCATCTGCGGGGCTTTTTCTTGCTTGACAGGATCCGACGCGCGATGCGGCTAACTAAGGCGCAATGAGATGAGGACGAATCGTCATCGCGCTTTGGGATGTTGTTTAAGCATGATCTCTTCGGAAAAAACGCTCCAGACGCTTCCGGATCATGATTTAGCGCCACATCGTGGGGGCACGGTTGAGCGCATCGCGGCCGGCGCGACTGAGTTCGTCGGCCGAGCAGCAGCCCATCCGGATCATCTCGATGACTGTCGCGGCAACGCGCTCGCGCGCGGCCGTCTCGGATGCGGGTATGCCCGCGCAGATCTCAGCGAGAACCGCGCGCAGCAGCGCTGTCGTCTCGGTGTCCGACATCGGAAAACTCCGGCACGTCGCGGGACGTGTCCGACATAGCCCCGTCGGATGTCAGGCATGTTAAGGCTTAAGGTCGGAACGGGACAGCGCTATGCTTTGCGGCTCGCACTTCACGAGGGTTTCGAGCATCGCGCGCTTTCGCGCAATCAAAAGCAGGGCTGCGGCATCGTCGAGGCCCGCACGCTGCAACTGGCGAATGGCTGAGCCCAGTTCGAGAATCTCTGCACGCAGTTTCAGAATCCGGTACGAGTCCGGGTCCTCATCCACGGCGAGCCTCCGAAAAGTTTAGCAGCGAGCAGCGATGCGCTGCGGTTTGCCCGCATTCTTCACCTCGGCGCGTAGTCTTACCCGCTCTCCGATATTAGGCACGAAATCGCCGCCACCGGCCGACTTCCAGTCGGCGATCAGCCGCTTCATGTCCTGGCGCAATCCGAGCAATCGCACCGCGCTTTCGCTGCAATCGCGATCGCGGTTGACCAGGTCGCGCACCGACGTCTCAAGGTCGATCATACCCGACCTTAAAGCACTGATTTTACGACGAATTTCATTAATTCTGTTGTCCATGGCTTGTTAGAACAAAATAAGAACATATAGTCAAGTCACGATTCAGGGATGGAGAGTGGAAATGCGAGTGGAAGGTAAATACGACGCCAAGGATTTCCTCACCGCGCAGATGACGCGGGCCCAGGTCCTGCGGCTGAGGCGGCTGAGCGAGGAAGCCTATCAGCCCGGTCAGTATGCGAGGGATCTCAGCTTCGACGAGGCCGCAAAGCGCATCCAGGCGTTGGAGGCCGAGATCGAGCTTGCCAATTCGTTCTGACCTGCCGGCTCACTTCCGCGCAAAGGCCTCCTTGAGGAAGCAGAGCCCGTCATAGGTAAGCCGCGACTCGCCCGTCTCCCCTCTGGCGATCTCCGCTTCGAGGAAGGTCTCGAGCTCAGGGAGCGCGCGTTCGAACTTGTCGCGCGCGCCCATCATCTCGCAGGTCTCGCGGATGCGTTCGATCGGCCTGTCGAGGATGTTGATCGTGACCATTGCGGTTAATCCGCACTGCTGCCGGTCCGTTCCGCGCGGGATGATTTTGTTCTCCGCCACGCGTCAACCGCCGGCGGTGACGCGCCAGACGGTGTTGCCGGAATCATCCGCAATCAGAAGCGCGCCGGATTTGTCGACCGCCAGCCCCACCGGACGACCGCGCGCCTTGTTGTCGCTGTCGAGAAAGCCGGTCACGACGTCCTGTGCCTTGCCGTCGGGCTGGCCGTCCCTGAACGGTACATACACGACCTTGTAGCCGTTGAGCGTCTGGCGATTCCAGCTACCGTGCTCGCCGACGAAGGCGCCGCCGCGGTAGCTCTCTGGCAGCGCGCTCGCTGTGTAGAAGGCAAGCCCCAGGGGAGCGACGTGCGAGCTCAGCGCATAGTCGGGTACAATCGCGCTTTCCACGAGATCCGGCCGCTGCGGCTGCACGCGCGGATCAAGGTGCTTGCCATAATAACTGTACGGCCAGCCGTAGAAGCCGCCGTCCTTCACCGAGGTCAGATAGTCGGGCACGAGATCGGGACCGAGCTCGTCGCGCTCGTTGACGATGGTCCAGAGTTTTCCGCTCTGCGGCTCGAAGCCGAGCCCGGTTGGATTGCGCAAACCTTCCGCGAACAGGCGCGAGCGTCCCGTCTCACGATCGACCTCCCAGATCGCGGCGCGATCGCGCTCGGCGCCGATCCCGTTCTCAACGATGTTGCTGTTGGAGCCGACGCCGACATAGAGCTTCGAGCCGTCCGGGCTCGCGATCATCGCCTTGGTCCAGTGGTGGTCGATCGGACCGCCCGGCAACGGCGTCAACACCGTGCCGGACGCGGTGATCCTGGTGTCGCCCTCATGGTAAGGATATTTCACGATCGCATCGGTGTTGGCGACGTAGAGATCGTTGCCGACTAACGCCACGCCGAAGGGCGATTTGAGTTGATCGAGGAAGGTGCTCTGCACCTCCGGTACGCCGTCGCCATTGCTGTCGCGCAACAGCGTGATCCGGTTGCTCGCTGCCTCCTCGCCGCCGGACGTCGCCATCTTCTCGATCCAGCCCATGACTACGGATTTGGGACGATGGACCGGCTCGATCGCCGGCGATTTGGACTCGACCACCAGCACGTCGCCATTGGGCAGCACGAAGATCGATCGCGGATGCTGCAATCCCTTGGCGAGGGCCTTGATCTTCAAGCCTTTCGCTACAGCCGGCGTCTCGTTCTCCTTCCAGCCGATGATGCGGGCAACGTTCATGGGCGGAAACAAATATTGCTGAATCGCGGGCAGATTGGGCTGCGATCCGACCTGCGCCGCCGGATCGCCACCGCCATCATTGCAGCCAGCGAGAAGCGCCAGAGACGTTCCGGCAAGTGCGAGCTTCGCGATCTGCCGTTTGCACGAGAACGACATCATCGCGCGATCCCGATCCGGTCACGATAGACCATCGTCCAGCCCTGCCAGCCCGTGAACAACAACAGCAGCACCACGATGGCGGAAAGGATCAGCCCAGTGGGCACGACCGAGGTCCAGCCGTCGCGGCTGTGGACGAAGGCGTTGGCGAGCGACAACACCATGACCAGCACATTGCCGGCCAGATGCAGCCAGGCTGCGCTATGCGCTCGCACCAGGCGATTGCTGAGAAAATCCGTCAGCCCGGCAATCGCGGCCAGCGTTCCCATGACAAGGCCCGCCAGCAGCAGCCAGGATGAAAAGTTCGCCCACATCACGTCCGCCGTCCGCCAATAGGCGAGATCGGTGACCAGCGTTCCGACGAAGCAGACGATCGGAAACGGCACCAGCATTGGATGGATCGGATGCTTGGCAATGTGGACGGTGGGGCCGAGATCGGTGGTCGTCAAGACTGAGAACCTCACGCTGAGGAATGCGTGTTGGACCAACAGTTTCATATCGCGGCCGTTCCTATCTCGGCCGCTCCAAACGGAACCATGCATATGTGGAGCGGTTCTGTCCTTGAAGGGAGGATGCTCATGGCACGCAAGGCAAAGAAACGGCGCTATTCGAGAAGCTCCGGCAAGGACGTCGAAAGCGAGATGCGTCGCTACAAGAAAGGCACGGCCAAGAGCGGTCGTGGTGGACGCGGTGGGCGCGTAAAGAGCCGCAAGCAGGCGATCGCGATCGGCTTGTCGAAGGCGCGCAAGAAGGGCAAGAAGGTCCCGAAGAAGAAGACGTCGAAACGGAAGAGCTCGAAGAAGAAGTCGAGCAAGAAGCGTTCCGGGTGAGACGACATCCGGCGGCGCGCGAAGTTCTCGTGCGCCGCGCAATGTCGATGCCTGCCCTTCAGATCATGGTGCCGGGCATGAAGCAGCGGATCGAAATGCCGAACGCCGTTTTCACCGGCCAGACCATGGTTCGCCCGGCGCGGTTTGGCTCCGTGATAACGGCCTCATCGGGCACCTCGACCCACTGACCGTCGATGCGCACGCGATAGTGCCCCCCATATGATTCCCAATCGGGATCGGCTACAGCCACGCCATCGGCATCTGAGCAACATGGACCGAGATGGCTGCGCAGGCTGTCGAACCATGGCTTGAGCGGCGAATCCGCATAGCGTCCGTCGTCGCGACCCAGCGCGCTTTGGGTGCAGAGCACAAGCGGCACCAGCAGTAACGCGCGCCTGCTGAAGGCCTTCAATCGATCCATCGTTGCACCGATCCCTGACGAGGTCCGGTTCCACAAAGCAGCCCCCTCGGGGAGTTCCGCCGATGCAACCGTTGCTCGCCCGCCGAGTCGCAAAGGCGACTCGCGACCACTTTGAGTGAATGTGGATTTTTGGGCCGAACCCTGTCCGTAACAGATCCGTTAACGCGAATGTTATCGGTCGCCGCCGGCTTATCCCCTCAACTGAGCCGCTTTCGCCGATGGCGATCATCGTGGAACGCGGCCAAACTTCCAAATCAAACCAGCAGCGTTCCCGAAACGGTTATCGGCGGCAGGTGTTGGTCCGGCGTGTGAAGACAACGGAGACAGCACATGAACTGGAAACGATTTGCCGCAGCCGCAGTCCTCACCACCGCCATGGCTGCGCCTGCGTTGGCGCAGGAGCCTCACGCGCGTTCGGTAGCCGCAAGGAACCACCATGGAGAGGTTTACTACCATGAGGGCTCGGGTTTCTGGCCGGGCGACCTAGCCGCCGGCGTGGTCGGCGGCGCGATCGGAACGGCAGGTGCGATTGCGACCGCGCCGTTCCGCGGCGGGTATTGCGAACCCGGCATGACCTATATCGGTCCAGACGGCTTGCGACACCGCTGCTGGTAAGCCGCGTCGATACGAAAGAGGCGGCCGCGAGGCCGCCTCTTTACTTTTTGCGCAAACTTTCTTTGCTCAGGCGAGTGGCACCGCGACGAATTTCGTCGCCTCCGCGCTCTTCACCTGCAACAGCACGCTGCGCTTGCC
>NZ_JBANAZ010000115.1:0-17218 GCF_059803455.1 Bradyrhizobium sp. UFLA05-108
TGGTGATGGCGCTGCATGGTGGCCGCGGCAATGGCCGCGGCTTCCTGTGGAGCTGGCTGCGCGACGCGCGCAGCATCGGTGCGATCCTGATCGCGCCGACCGCGACGGGTCCGACCTGGGCGCTGATGGGTGGGGACACCGACACGCCGAATCTTGCGCGCATCCTCGAAACCGTCCGCAACCTATGGAATGTCGATCCGTCGCGAATGCTGCTGACCGGCATGAGCGACGGCGGCACGTTTTGCTATGTCAGCGGGCTCGATCGCGCATCGTCCTTCACGCATCTCGCGCCGGTCTCGGCAACATTCCATCCGCTGATGGCGGAGATGGCGGATGCCGCGCGCATGCAGGGCCTGCCGATCTTCATCACCCACGGCAAGCTCGACTGGATGTTTCCGGTCCAGGTCGCACGGCAGACCCGGTCGGCGCTCTCCGCCGCCGGCGCAAACGTCACCTATCGCGAGATCGACGATCTCAGTCATTGCTATCCCCGCGAGATCAACGCGGAGCTGTTGCAGTGGCTGAATGGTGGGTGAACAGGTCGTCCTTATCCTCGCCGCACTGACCGGGAACTCTTGTCCGGCACTAAACGTTATTGCCGGTCACCGGAGGTTCGCTATGAGAGTTTTGTTCGGAATGATCCTGGGCGCGCTGCTGCTTGGCATTGGCGTCTACATTCACGATTCGATGCAGACGTCTGCCAACAGCGAGGTCGCTGCAACCAGTCGCACCATTGTCAACTGGGACGTCGCGAAGGCCGATTGGGACGCGCTGGTGGACCGCGCACACAAGGACTGGGTGAGAATTTCGTCGAAGTAACGGCTTGCGCTCAGCAAGCCATCGACAGGGCGCCGTCGCGATTCGCGACGGCGCCTTTGTCTTGCTGTGCGGCGCTTAGTTGCTCTTGCCCGCTTTCGCCTTGCGCGCGTCCGCGATCACCTGTTCGAACTCGGCCATGGTGAGCACGCCGGGCACGCGGAATTTGCCGACGATGAAGGACGGCGTGCCCCGGAAGCCGAAGGCCTCGGCCTGATCGCTGTTGCGTTTCAGGATCGCGTCGATGTCCTTGGCGCGGCCCGTGAGGTCGCGCTTCAGGCGATCGATGTCGACACCGGCGCCCGCCAGCAGCTCGTAGATGCGCGGCTCGGTCAGGCGCGAATTCACGCCCATCATCGCATCATGCGCCTGGTCGTACTTGTCCTGGAATTTGGCCGCGAGCGCCATCCGCGCCGCGGTCACTGAAACCAGTCCGAGGATCGGCCAGTCCTTCAGCACCAGCCGGACCTTGCCATCGTCCTGAACGATCTGGCGCAGCTCCGGCTCGACGCGGCGGCAATAGGGACATTGATAGTCGGACCATTCCACGATGGTGATGTCGCCGTCGCGGTTGCCGATCACAGGCACGTCGGGATCGCGCAGCACGGCGGCTTCAGTCAGGATCGTACCGTCATCGGCCGTCGCGGCGCGGCCGGCCCGCGGGCCGCCTGCGAGCACCACCCCGGCTCCGATCAGAGCAAGCGCCTCGCGACGCGTCCGTTTATCTTTATCTTTAAGTCCGATCATAACCCGTTCCAATTCGGCCCTTCGGTGCTTCTACGGCCTGCGGCGCAGGAGCGTTACGCACCAGCATATAGAGTGCCCCGCCGGTAATGACAGCCGAAAAAAGCGGTATGCGGGCCTTCCCGCCAGCTCGGATCAGACGGGAGAGCCAGCTCGCACCTGGGCGGGCGCCGCCTCGCGGCGGGCCAGCGCCATCAGCGTGGCGGTCATGGTCGCAACCAGCATCGTCACACCGTGCTGCCGCGCGAAGGCCTTGGCCTCGCAGAAAGTGAGCGTGCGGCCCGGCTTAACCACCTCGGCCTTGAAGATGAAGCCCTCGCCCCGCGCCGGCGCGACCAGACTCGTCTTGAACTCGACAGTGAGGATGTCGGCTTCGCGCGGCATCAGTGTGAAGGCGGCAACGCCGCAGGCGTTGTCGAGGCCTGCGGTGATGATGCCGGCATGCACGAAGCCGTTCTGCTGGGTAAAGCCGGCCGCATAATCCATCGCCAATTCCGCCTCGCCCGGCGCAACGCGCACGAGCGAGATGCCAAGCGTGCGCATGGCCGGCTGGCCGTCGAACAGCCGACCTGCGGCCGCACGAAAATCCGGATTCTTCGGCTCGAAGGCGGCCATCGCGTCACGCCATGATCGCCTCGGCGAGGTGCCGCATCGCGGTCTCGCGGATCACGGCTTCGAACGGTGTCGACCTGCGCGCCTCCCGGTCCATGTGCACGGCGGAGATCTCGCAAACTGCTGATATCTCGCCCGTCTCGGCGTTGCTCATCTCGTGCCGGAAGCGGATCGATTTCTCACGAAGCTCGAGCAGGACGCTGCGAATCTCGATGATGTCGCCGGCGAGCAGCTCGCGCTTGTAGGTGATGTTCTGCTGCACCGCGGCCATGCCGCGGCCGGAGGTACGCAGATAGCTCGGCGTCAGCCCGAGGCGCGCGAACAGATTCCAGTTGGCCTCGTCGAATTTGCCGACATACCACATGATGTTCATGTGGCCGACATGGTCGCATTGCCACGGATAGACCGTGCCGCGATAGCTCGCCTCCTGCATGGTCGTTTCCCGCCTTTTTGATTTTGATACGGTAGCGTATCAGACCCATCGCAGGTTAGCAATACGGCACCGTATCAAAGCTCGGTGAGAGGCGAATTCATGAGTGACGCCAAAGGCGATGTCTGGGTCGAAGTAGCCTTCGCGGAGCTTGCCCGTACTGGGGTCGAGGGCGTGCGGGTCGAGGTGCTTGCGAAAAATCTCGGCGTCACCAAGGGCGGTTTCTACCGCCGCTTCGCTGACCGCGCCGCACTGCTCGGCACGATGCTCGAACGCTGGCGCGAGGGGCGTACGGAAGCGATCGCGCAGCAGACGAGTCTCGACGGACAAAGCCCGCGCGAGCGGCTGAAAGCGGTGATCCAGCTTTATTCCGAACGCATGAACCCCGCTGCCATGGCGATCGAGCTTGCGATCCGGCAATGGGCGAGAGCCGACGAGCGCGCGGCGTCAGCGGTGGCGAGCGTGGATGCGGCGCGTCTCAAACATGTCGCCGAGCTCTATCGCGCGACGGGCCTTCCCGCCGATGAGGCCGATGCGCAGGCCTTCCTGTTCTACTGCTTTGTTTTCGGCCAGAGCCTGCTCTTCGTCGAGCGTGGCCCGCGCAAGCGGGCGCAGATGATTGCTAAGTCGGCAGAGAAGCTGCTCGCGAACGATTGAGCGGCCGGAGCGAGAGTCCCGGCCGCTCACATTACTCGAAAGCTTAGGCTGTGCCCTTCAGGCGCTTGGTGCATTCGCTGTAATAGCCGCCGCCCTTCTGGATCCACTTCAGTCCGCCATTGCCGTTGGTCGCCTTGTTGGCGTTGTACTGGTCGACGCATGTGTGCATGCGGGCCTTGCCGGCGGTCTCCTTGCTGTATTTCGGATCGACCGCGTTCGGGAAGACCGCGGGGCCAGTGGCAGCCGGCGCTGGCGCGGGAGTTGCGGGCGGAGCAGCCTCCTTCTTCGCCTGCTTGGGCTCGGCCGGGGCCGCCGGTGCGGCGGCAGCGGGAGCCGCGGCTGGGGTCGCATCGGCGCCGCACTGCGCTTTCCGGAAATCATTCCATTTCATGCCGCCCAGCGTGCCGTCCTTCTTGGCCGCCTGATACTTGGCACTGCATTCCTGCGTGGTCAGCGCCTGGGCCGGCGCGGTCGCGAGCAACGCCGCAACGCCCGATGCCGCAATTGCGCAGAACAATTTTGCCTGAATGGTCATCCTTCGTCTCCTCCTTAGATCTGCCCCGGGGGAAGTAAATTGGGATCACTATCCTAGCGTGTCGGCGGCATCCGACAAGGAAGTGATGACTTTCGCAGCCAAAATTTAGTGATCGCGATGCGCCATCCATTCATGTGGCGTTCAGCAATGCAGGACGACGTTCTCCGCCCTTGTTCAATTCGCAAACACAAGAGTGCAACACATGACCCTCGCCTCGCGCATCGCCGTCGTCGCCCTCGCCTCCCTGTTCGCCACCGGCACCGCCTTCGCGCAGACCGCGGCGCCGGCTGCCAAGAGCGATACCGCGGCCACCACGACCGACAAGAAGGCACCGAAGCAGCACTCGGCCGAATCGCTCGAATGCTCCAAGCAGGCGGATGCCAAGGGCCTGCACGGCAAGGAGCGCAAGAAATTCCGCTCCGAGTGCATGAAGGAAGCGAAGGCCGGCACCGCCGCCCCCGCCGCAAAGTAGTTCCGTCACATTCCGCCCTTTTAGGCGCGCGCATTGCGGCATGACACGGCCGCAATTGTGCGCGCCTTTCCGATTTGCCATAAGGCGGTGTGAAGCAGATCACCGCCTCCCTGCCCTTTGAGCTGCCGTCCCGCGCCAAGATCAGAAGCGCGGTCGAGACGCTCGTCATCGGCGCTGCCGGCGGACTGGTCTTCCTGTTCGCCAACTTGCCCGGCGGACTGATCTCCGGCGCCATGATCTCGGTCGGGATCGCCGCTATCGCCGGCCGCCCGCTCGCGGTGCCGCCGATCCTGACGCAGACCGTGCTGGTGCTGCTCGGCATCTCCCTGGGGTCCGTCGTTTCGCGTCATCTGATCCAGCAGCTCAGCGCCTATCCGCTGACGATCGGACTGCTGGCGCTTGCGACCTTCTGCTCGACCTTCGGCTCGAGCTACTACCTGCAACGCGTCCATGGCTGGGACCGCACCTCGGCTTTTCTCGCCGGAAGTCCCGGCGCGCTGTCGCAGATCACCATTCTGGCGGTCGAGCGCGGCGCCGATCTGCCGGGGATCGCGGTGGTGCAGACCATGCGCGTGATCATCCTCACCGCGGCATTGCCGATGGTATTGGCGATCGGGGGTGTCGCGCCCTCGGCGGCACCGTCGCTGACGACCACGATTGCCTCGCCGTTCGAGCTCCTGATCCTCGTCGTCGCATCGCTCGCCCTATCGCTCCTGTTGCGGCTCGCCAAATTCCCCGCGAGCTGGATGTTCGGCGCAATGATCGCTTCCAGCGTGCTGCACGGGGCGGGATGGGTCGAAGGCGGCCTGCCGAACTGGGTGCGCGGCGTGGCGCTGGTGGGAATCGGCGCGCTGATCGGCAGCCGTTTTGCGCGGATGAAGATCAAGACCCTCGCCGGCCACATCAACGCGGCGCTCGGCTCGTTTGCGATCGCGATTGCGGTCTCCGCCATCTTCGTCGCGATCGTCGTGCTGACCACTCATGTGAAGTTTTCCGACGTCGTCGTCGCATTCGCGCCGGGCGCGATGGACGCGATGCTGGCGTTGGCGCTGACCCTGCACATCGACCCGATCTTCGTCGGCGCACATCACCTGTCACGCTTCGTGTTTGTGACCATCGCGACGCCCGGCATCGTGCACCTGTTCGGACGCACGCAGGACGATGTGGATGATTGAGGGCCGTTTCTTCTCCCTCTCCCCGTCCTTACGAGGAGAGGGTCGGGGTGAGGGGCTACATCCGCAATCACTATGACAAAGAGACTCTCGGAGAATCCCCCTCACCCGGCGCCTCCGCTGACCTCTCCCCGCGAGCGGGGCGAGGTGAACTACCCCCGCTTCGCCGTCGCCACGAATCCCCATGCCGCGATCGCTGCCAACGCGAGCGAGATCAGCACGTTGTAGCCGGCGAGCGAGAGGCCGAGGAAGCGCCACTGCACCTCGTCGCAGCGGATCACCTTCACCGTGTCGAGCCGCGACAACAGATCGGAGGCCGAGCCGAGATTGACGACGGGACCGGAGCAATCGGTCGGGCCCTTCCAGAATCCCCATTCGACGCCGGCGTGATAGGTGCCGAGGCCTGCATTGGCCAGCGTCGCCAGCGCGAGCACGGCGAGCCCGGCAAGCAGCAGCGGCCGCGGCGCGCCGCCTCTTGCGGCAAGCGCCGTCAGTGCGCCGAGCGGGATCGCGAGGTAATAAGCGTAGCGCTGCTCCAGGCACAGGGGACAGGGCAGGATCTCCAGCACGAGCTGGAAGAACCACGCGCCCGCGATGGTCGCGGCCGCAATCAGGGTGACGGCCGCCGAGGCCGTGAGCGCCGGATTGGCGGCGGCCGGGCGGGAGGCTGGTATTGCAGCACTATTCGTCGTCACGACGGCCTCGGTGGTGAAGGGGTGAGGCTAGCCTCTAGCCTTCGCCGACGACCCTGTCGAGAACACCGAACATCACTTTGGCGCGGGTTGACCCCGCCTTTTCCATGGCTATAGTCCGCCGGCTTCGCGACGCCCAGCCACGGGCCGACCGGGGGCCCCTGTGGCGGAACTGGTAGACGCGCTCGACTCAAAATCGAGTTCCGCAAGGAGTGCTGGTTCGATTCCGGCCAGGGGCACCACGCTTTGCCCTTCCGGGCTTGGCGTGGCGTAGCCATGTGAGGCCGAAAGCGCGAAGCGTGTCCGGCGAGGCCTCTTGGCGAAGACGGACCGGCTGGTTGCCCTTCTCGTAGCTAAGCGACGTCCTCCCTAGCAATCATCAAGCCCGCCTATATTTTCTTGCGGTGGTCTCCACGCAGCGAGCAGCTTGATGGCCAGACGACGCGAGACCGACGCAAAGCCCGGCGACCTCCCCCGCTATTTCGTCTGGGTACGCGGGCTAGACGGACCCGAGCCGCAGAAATGGATGGCGATGGATTTCGGCGTCGACGGCTGGAAGCGGGCGTAGGTGCTGGCCTATCTCGAGCTGCCGGAGGAGGAGCGACATCTGTCGCTGTCGATACTGGCAAGACGCTATCCGCCGCCGCGGGTGGAGGCGTCGTAACCCGTCCGACCAGAGCGAACACTCACCTCCCCCTCGCTGCCGTCGGCGTCAGGCCGAATCGGCGGCGGAAGCAGCGGTTGAAATAGGAGAGGTCGTTGAAGCCGCAGGCAAATGCGATGTCGCTGATGCGCCCGTCGCTGCGGGCCAGGAGATCGGCGGCCTTGCGCAGGCGCAGCTCGTTCAGGCGCGTGGTGAAGCTGGCGCCGGCCTCAAACAGCAGCTCGTTGACGTAGCGTTCGGAGAGACCGGCCGCGAGAGCGAGCTTCTGCGCGGAAAAATCCGGCTCGTGGAAACGAGTCTGCAGGATCGCCAACGCGGCCTGGAGCCGCACGGCACGCAGGCCGCGTCGCCTGGCGGCGGACGCGACATCGGCGCGTGCGCCCAATCCGAGCGCCGCGAGGTCGAGCAGATGCGCCGCAATCGCCATGCCGGCCTCTTCGACGGCGGCGGAATGGCGCAGGAGAAGATCGCTGTAGTCCGTCGCGAGCGACAGCGCCCCGCCGGGCGCGAGCTCCTGCCCGACCAATTCATCGACATCGGCCACCATCGCGCGCAGCGTCGCGACCGGCAGATGCACGTTGGTGAAACGCTTGTGGTTCGCGCCGTCAGCGGCGACGAACGGCTCGTCCAGCTTGAGCAGCACCATCGAGCCCGGCCGCAAGGTGATCTCGCGGCCGCGGTGACGCACATGGGAGGCGCGATCACCGGTGTTGCGCACCAGGCAGAAGCGGTCGTCCCCGGTCTCGACCACCTGTCGCTTTTCGCGCCGCACGGTGACGAAGCTGCCGTCGCAGCGACCAAGCATGGTGGTGCCGACGTGGATTGAGTTCATGGTGGCGCGAAACGGCACGTCGGACGCGGGGTCGAGCTCACCGGTATTGGAAAAATGCTCGAACAATTCCGCAAAGCGGATGAAGCGCTGCCGCTCGGACAGGCCCTGCGGCAGCATATCGGTCGATAACGCTTTCCGGATGACGGGCATCGGGGAAGGATTTTTGGGAAAAGGATTTTGAAGAGAGACTTGTGAAGACTGACTGGCAAGAAACGGAGCGAACCTGCCGGGCGCGGACTGAACCCCCGGTGAACGCGCTCCGTCAGGCTAACAGCACGATGACGTGATTTAAACAGCGCCGGTCAGTCCAAACCCAAAATCGTTCGACGCCGGACAGTCCAAGACGGCGTCCTCGCAAGAGTCTTATTCAGGCCGCGGATGCGCCGGGTTCGTCTTCACGCCGGTGCCTCCCGGCATCCGGGCAGCCGCACCTGTCGCCCGCTGGAGGAGACAACGCATGCGAACTTCCCTACCCCGCAGCCTCGCACTGGGCGCGGCGATCGCCGCAAGCCTCGGCATCGGCTACGCAATCGGCGCCCAGCCGCACATGGACGAGAGCGTCACGATCCTGCAACAGGCCCGCGCCGAGCTCACCAAGGCCGAACCGAACAAGGGCGGCCACCGCGAGAAGGCGCTCGGCCTGATCGACCAGGCGATTGCCGAAGTGCGCGCCGGCATCGCCTTTGCGGCCACGCATTGAGTCGCAATGGGGGACTGCACATGATGCGACACATCCTTGCCGCCGCGTTTGCGCTCGCCGCGATCACCGGCTCCGCCAAGGCCATTCCCCTTGCACCAGTCGATGCTCCCGCGGCGAACGACATCGTCGCGGTGGCCGGCGGCTGCGGCGCCGGCTGGCATCGCGGCCCCTACGGAGGCTGTCTGAAGAACTACGCCAACCCCGCCGCTCACGCCTGCCCACGCGGCTATCACATTGGCCCCAATGGCGGTTGCCGCGGGAACGGAAGGTAAATGGTCTCCCGGACGCCCGGCGCACCTCGCCCGGGCGTCTGCCAGCCTGCGAAGGAAGCCGCCTATGATGTCAGCGCCTGCGCACCGGTCAGGGGCGCCGTGTTGCGGGTCGGGATCAACGTGCGGTCGATCGAACCTTTCAACGTGATCGAGAGGTCACGGTGAAAGGTGGCGTCGGAGAAGTACCACGAATGCGATGTCACCGCGTCGAGAGTGACGTCGCCGGTCGCGGGGTAGGTCGCGTGAAAGTGATCCGAGCAATTGACGTTGACCGCCTTGGACGGTGCGTCGGCCGGCAATCCGACGCGACCGACGCGCGGCGATAGGCCAACGCGCTTCACGTTGGATATTTGCAAGACCTGATCATAGCCATTGAAGAAGTTGGTCAACCGGTAGCAGTGCCGGTAAGTGCTCTCGGTTTCCGGATTGCCTGCGGAAAACGACGATGCTGACACGTCGCCCGCGATCAGCACGAGCTGGCCGGCCGTCCATGCCGTCGCGGTGGCCTGTCCGTCGTCAGCATGATCAAACGCCTCGCGAATGAGATACGCCCCTGTTGAATGACCGAGAACGTGGACATTGATGTCGCACTTCTGCTGCTGGGCCCGCACGAACAGCTTGATGCCTGCGCTGACCAGACGCACGGCAGTGATGCGCGCGTGGTCGCGGTCCCTGAGATAAGCAAGGGCCAGATCACCGGACGGCCAGTCGAAGCTGATCACCTGGCAGGCAAACTGGTTCGTCGTCAGCCCGGCCTGGATCAGCTTGTGGCGCTGGTCAACCGTAGCAACGGTGTTGTTGTAGCCGTGAACAAAGAAGAGAACGTCGCCGCTCGGCCCATCGTCGGGATAGTTCGGATCGGGCGGAAAGATCGCCATGATCTGGCGGATCCACTGCGCCTGCGTGATCTGATGCTGGGGCGCGGGCGTTTCGTTGTCGGGCACTGCGAGATAGCGGGCCGGGCCAAGCTCGATCTCATCTGTAAATGCGCCGCCGGACACTTTTCGCAAGCTGATCCAGTACTTCATTGCACCGTCTCAAATGGTTGTCTCTTCGGGGGAGAGCAAAAGAAATCAGGACAACAATGATCGCGCGAAGCCGCGTCATATCGCAAACGAACGGTAGCTTGTGGCCGACTGCGATCGAAAAGCTGACGGCCTCCGCCGCCTCAGAAGGCTACAGTGCAACGATCGGTGAAGCAATCAAAACGTGCATATTTTAATCTCACGCCTTCTTGGAGTACTCGGCCTCATGGTCCGAGACGTCCGCTTTGCGGGCTCCTCACCCTGAAGGTCCGGGATTCTACCGCGATACAACAGGCGGGCATCTCGAAGGATGGCCGCAAGGAGAGGCTGCCGGGCAGATCCGTGCGGCTGCAACTACGGCAGATGAACGCATGCCTGCGCGACAACAGGGCCAAGCTCTCGCATGCGTGGCGCAAGGTCGTGCAGTCGCATGAAGATTGATGCGGGGGGCGCTAAAGCGACGAGATTAGGATGAACCGTCATCGCGCTTTAGGTTGTTGTTTGCGCATGATCTCCGCGCAAACGCTCCGCGTTTGTCGCGAGGGAAAACTGCTCCACACTTTTCAGGATCATGCTCTAATCGTCGTCGTCATCTCCGAACAGCCTCATCTGCGGGAAGCCGCGATTCTGCGGATAGCCACGGCGCGGACCTGAGCCGAATTCGCGAGCATCGGCATCTTCACGAACGTTGCGAGCGACGTCGTCCCAGTCAGTCCGATCACGCATCTCGCGCGGATCGCGCATGTCGTAGCGGCGGCGCTCGGCCCAGCGCTGCCGTCGATCGGCGCGATGCCGCTCCGATGCCGCGCGCTTCACGTCGGCCTCCTTTGCCTTCGCATAGGCATTGTCCGGTGAGGCCGACTGCTCGGTCGAAGCTTGCTGCTCCGCAGGCTTGGCAGGATGCGCGGTTTGCGTGTTGGCCTGCTGGGACTCACGGCTTGCAGCCGGCTGAGCCGGCGGCGCGGATGACTCGGCATTGACCGTGGCGGGCGGCGCCTCGGCCTGGACCGGCGGCGCGACCACGGCACCGAAGACCTTCGATCCCGTGAGATATTGCACGCGCTCGGATGGCGCATTGGTCGTTGCCGTCGATTCTGCACGCCGCTCCGGCTTCGTCGTATCGGGGCCGTGCTTGGGCGCGATGGGGTTCATGATATTGCCGGCGACGATGCCGCCGCCAAGACCGACGGCGATGGCTGCGACGATGGTTCCTCCACCGAAGAAATAGGCTGTCAAGGCGCGCATCGGTCCACTCCCTCTTTCGAGCGAGCAACGCATCGCGCAATTTGATGTTCCGGGAACGATACGACGTTCAGGAAAATGCTGGAGTTCCGTCGCTTAGTGCGCGGAACTCTCGAGCTCCGCGTCAGATCTGCTGAGCGACCTTCTCGAGCCCGATGATGCGGGCGAGCTTGCGCACTTCCTCTTTCTGGTCGTCGCGCAACTGGAACAGCAGCGGCATCGCGGCCGACTTCAACTGCTGGACCTCATCGCAGTTCGGATCGATTGGCACACCCTGCACCTGCGGATTGGAGAGCTTGTTCGCCTGGATCTTGCGCGCGACATTGCGCAGCGCTGTCTCGACCGAGGGCCAATAATATTCCTGCGACGACGACAGCTTCAGCCGGTCCTTGATACCCGCGATCTGAACGTCGGAGAGCAGCGAATAGGATTTCTGCGGCTGCGGCTTTGCGACCAGCTTTGGCTTGGCAGGCGCGTCGGTCGCTGCAGCCGGCGCCTCGGAGGCGCTCGCCTTGGGCGCAGGGGGGAAATCGGATGGCGTGGCGGCGGCGAAGGCTTGGCGCAACTGCTCCGTAAGAGCAGGCCTGTCGACCGGCTCGACGGCGGCGGAGGCCAGAGCGAGTGTCGGAACGTTCAGCCGGTCGGCCTTGCTGGCGCGGTTGGCGGCGACCGGCTTGGGAGCGACCTGCGAGACCATATCGGCGCCCGCGGCCGGCACGCTGTCACGGCCGAAAATAGCGATCGCGGCGGCGCCGAGAACCAGGAAGCAAGTCAGCACGACGATGGTGATGGCTTTCGACAAACGTCTCTCCGCGTCCGGCTCTCTACCGCTTGATGCTAGGAAACTGGGCAGGAATTAAGGCCTAACCGCGCCAGCGCAGCGGAAAACGCTGGGACGACGGCGACACCGATTTGGAAAACTCAACGAAATCAGGAAGCTAGCGCCAGGTCGTAGGCGTCCTGGATATCGGCGACGATCTCGGAGGCCTCCCACACCGCCCGCGGCTCAACCGACTGGAGCGTCACCGTCCAATTGCCGCCGCGCCGGGTGCGGGGCACGCTGAGGATGTCGAAGCGCACGTTGCGGCAGAGCGGGTGACGGGCGAGCGCATGTGCCACGCGGACGCGGACTTCATCCAGCGTCGCCGACGTCTTGGCGTTGAGAAAATCGTAGTCCATCGCCTGTCCCCTCTTCGTGCCGATTGGCGGCTGCGAGGGGGATTCTGGGAGCGCGATGGTTAATGCTGCGTTAAATACGACGGCCGGCTGGATTGCGTGGATGGCGAAGGCGGTTATCCGCATTTTCCAGAGATCTGGCATCGCATCGCGTCCACCGCTGCGCCCAAACCACAGGTGTCATCGCCCGGCTCGACCGGGCGATCCAGTACGTTGCGGCTTCTCCGCTCAATCACAGCCGCCTCTGGAATGCTGGATGCTCCGCTTGCCGCCTACGCTGACGCTTCGGCGAGCCAAGACCTCGCACCCCGGCGAAGCCTTGGCGTAGCCGGGCCGCGGGGCATGACACCGAGATTGAGGCGCGTGCGTCGCGCAGCCAATCACCGCTTCTCGATCACCAGGCTTTGCACCGCGCGGCCGAAATAGCCTTGCCGGTCGGCGAGCCGCGACATCGCAAGGCCCGCGCCATCTGCGCCGATCCAGGATTCTCCGTCGAGCAGGATCCAGTCGCCGACCGGCTGCCGTGCAAAACTGACGGTGAGGTCGGCGTTGATGTAGGTCCAGGCGCGAAAATCGAGTGTCGAGGCGGTGCCGTTGGAGAAGTCGGCTGCGACGACCGCGCGCATGGCCTGCGAGACGGCTTGTCCCTCGATCAACGGCGTGTCGACCCGAAACCAGATCGCACCGGCACCGGCCTGGCCGAAGCGGCCGCGCGCTGCGCGCATAGAGACCGAACGCACGAACGGGCTGGTGGCAGCGTGCCCGTCCTCGATCAGCGACTGCTCCGGCGGCGGCAGGGTCACCGGCAGCTCCTTGACGTCATCGGGCAGCGTCAGCGCCTGCCGCCTGATCTTCAGCACGGTCGCGCCGACCACGACGACGCCGTCAGCCAGGAGCTTGATGCCGCAGAGCTGGATCTTGCGGCCTTCGCGCAAGACCTCGGTCGCGATGGTGAGAGGCGCCACCGGCACCGGACGCATCAAATCAATGGTGACGCGCGCGATGTCCATCGGCACGGACGTTGCCATCCGCTCAGCCGCCCACACGACGAGCGATGCCGGCGCCGAGCCGTGCTGCATGCGCGGGTCCCATGGACCCGCAGCATTAGGACTGGTGACGACGCTATTGCCGTCGACGCGGTAGATGGCACCCATTGCGAGCGCCATCACAGCGGCGGATCGATCGCTTCGTCATATTCCTTCTTGAAGCGCGCGATCAGCTCGGCCGCGGGCACGATTCCCTCGACGCTGCCGATGCCCTGGCCCGAGCCCCAGATCTCCTTCCATGCCTTCGGCTTGGCGCGCTCGCCGGAAGCATCGGTGCCGAAATTCATCTTGGAGGGGTCGGACGTCGGCAGGTTCTCCGGATCCATGCCGGCAGCGAGGATCGACGGCTTCAGGTAGTTGCCGTGCACGCCGGTGAAAAGATTGGAATACACGATGTCGTCGGCGCTCGAGCCCGCGATCATCTCCTTGTACTTCTCGACCGCGTTTGCCTCTTTCGTGGCGATGAAGGCCGAGCCGACATAGGCAAAGTCGGCGCCGAGGATGCGCGCGGCGCGGATCGCCTTGCCGTTGCCGATCGCGCCCGACAGCGCGATCGGGCCGTCGAACCATTTTCGCGTCTCGGCAACGAAGGCGAGCGGCGAGATGGTGCCGGCGTGGCCGCCGGCGCCGGCCGCGACCAGGATGAGGCCGTCGGCGCCCTTCTCGATCGCCTTGTGCGCGAACTTCTGGTTGATCACGTCGTGGAAGACGATGCCGCCCCAGCCATGCACGGCCTGATTGAGCTCCTCGCGCGCGCCGAGCGAGGAGATGAGCATCGGCACCTTGTACTTGGCGCAAAGCGCCATGTCGTGATCGAGCCTGTTGTTCGACTTGTGTACGATCTGGTTCACCGCGAACGGCGCGGAAGGACGCTCGGGATGCGCGCGGTCATAGGCCGCGAGCTCTTCGGTGATCCGTGCCAGCCACTCGTCAAGCAGCTCCGGCGGCCGAGCGTTCAGCGCCGGGAACGAGCCGACCACACCTGCCTTGCACTGCGCGATCACCAGATCGGGCACCGAGATGATGAAGAGCGGCGAGCCGATCACGGGGATCGACAGACGCCCTTTGAACAAGGCAGGCATGGACATTGCGGAGCGATCCTCTATTGGCGGACGAGTTGAAGGCTTGGCGCCATACCAACAAGGCAATCTTTCCACTGTCAAGTATTGCGTTTGCACGCCGTCCGCCGGACGTCGTTACCGCAATTCCAAGTCGCGGAATTCACCGCGAGCGTCGGCGCCTCACTCGCCCAGATCAGGATTGATCAGCCGCTCGAACGAGAACATCTCGTCCCATTTCTCCTGTGTCAGCAGCTTGCGCTCGACCACCACGATCTGGTGTAGCGACTTGCCGCTCTTGTAGCCCTCGCGGGCGATCTCGGCGCACTGCTTGTAGCCAAGCAGCGGCTTCAGCACGGTGACGATGCCGAGCGAGTTGAGCACCATGTTGCGGGTGTGCTCTTCGTTGGCGGTGATGCCGACGACGCAGTTCTCGCGCAGGCTGTTGACCGCGCGCTCCATGGTGCGGATCGAGAAGAACAACGCGAACGAAATCACCGGCTCCATCACGTTGAGCTGGAGCTGGCCCGCGGAGGCCGCGAGGGTCACCGTGGTGTCGAGGCCGATGACGAGGAAGCTGGTCTGGTTGACGACCTCGGGGATCACCGGATTGACCTTGCCGGGCATGATCGACGAGCCCGGCTGAAGCTGCGGCAGGTTGATCTCGTTGAAGCCGGCGCGCGGGCCCGAGGCCAGCAGGCGAATGTCGTTGCAGATCTTGGTGAGCTTGCTCGCGGTGCGCTTCAAGACGCCGGAGAGCTGCACATAGGCGCCGGTGTCCGACGTCGCCTCGACGAGATCGCCGGCGAGCACGAAGTCGACGCCGGTCAGCGCGCTCAGGTGCCTGACGGCGAGCTTGGGATATCCGACCGCCGCTGTGACCGACGTGCCGATCGCGGTGGCGCCGAGATTGATCTCGCGCAACAATGCACGAGCTTCCGAGATGCGATCCACCTCCTCGCCGATCGTCGTGCCCCAGCCGCGGAACTCGGCGCCGAGCGACATCGGCACTGCGTCCTGGAGATGTGTGCGTCCCATCTTCAGCACGCGATCGAACTCGCGCCCCTTGGCGAAGAACGCCTCCTGCAACTGCCGCAGCGCCGTCATGTAGCTTTCAAGCCGCAGGATCAGCGCCAGACGGAAAGCGGTTGGATAGGTGTCGTTGGTCGACTGGCCGTAATTGACGTGGTCGTTCGGGCTGACGTGCTGATAGTCGCCCTTGCCGAAGCCGAGCGATTCCAGCGCGAGGTTGGCGATCACCTCGTTGGCGTTCATGTTGGTCGAGGTGCCGGCGCCGCCCTGGATGAAATCGGTGACGAACTGATCCATCATGTCGCCGGCGATGACGCGATCGCAGCCGAGGATGATCGCGTCCGCTACCTTGGCGTCGATCGCGCCGAGGTCGCGATTGGCCATCGCGGCGGCCTTCTTGACGTAGCCAAGCGCCTTCACGAAGTAAGGCTCCTGGTTCATCGGAATGCCGGTGATGTGGAAGTTCTCCTTCCCGCGGATGGTCTGGACGCCGTAGTAGATGTTGTCGGCGATCTCACGCTGTCCGAGGAAGTCCTGCTCCGTACGGCTCATAGGCGCTCCTTGTGGTTTGCTGGCGCGCAGGTCATCGCCTCAGTTCTGGCACAGCGCGCTGGTGACGAACGTATCGGTGCGGCAGTCATCCGGCTTGCGGGTTCTGCCGGGAATCAAGACCTTTGCTGAGCAGCTCTGCGCGGAGTCAGCGTTCAGGCTCTTGCCTTCCTTGTAGCCTTTGCCCTGGCAGAGCCTGTCGGCAGCCTGCTTGCAATCCGGCGCGCCGTTTGCGGAGGCCGGGCAGGCCGCGCGCCCCGACACCATGGTCGATGGCATTGCCATGCGCGACAGGTCGTCGATGGTCTCGCTCGGACTTTTGATCGGCGGCAGGATCGAGGGCAGCTTGTCGAACAGCTTACCGATTTCGTTGACCAGCCCGGGATTCTCCTCGCGCGCCGGTGGGGCTGATGCCGCGGGAGTTGATTGCGGCGGCGAAGCCTGCGGTCCGGCCTCTTGAAGGCCGAGCGACGGCGCCGTTGACTGTGCCCATCCGGGCCCGCCGGCGCAAGGCGGAAGGAATAGCGCTGCTGTCACAATCATCCGGAGTCGCGTGACCGGGTTGCCGGATCGAACCATCATGGCCCAACCGTAGCCGAAGCCAGCGCGCCGGCAAAGCGCCTGCCGCGCGATCGGATAAGTTGATCAGATCAGCTTGATCGCAACCACGAAGCCGAGCACCAGCACCGCGGCGCCGATCGCCACCCACAAGGCGAGATGCCGCTCGATCCTGACCCGGATCCAGTCGCCGTACCGGTTGAGAAGTACTGCGGCGACGAAGAAGCGCCCGCCACGCGCGATGATCGAGCACAGAATGAATAGCCCGATGTTGTAGCCGGCGAAGCCCGACGTGATTGTGACGAGCTTGTAGGGGATCGGCGTGAGGCCCTTGAGCAGGATGATCACCGCGCCCCATTCGGCATAGGAAGCCCGGAACGCATCAACCTTGTCGCCGAGGCCGTAGACCTGGATCAGCCAGTGGCCGACCGAGTCATAGAGCAGCGCGCCGATGGCATAGCCAAGCATGCCGCCCAGCACCGAAGTCGCGGTGCAGACCGCGGCGTAGACCCAGGCGCGCTGCGGGCGCGCCAGCGACATCGGGATCAGCATCACGTCCGGGGGGACAGGAAAGAACGAGCTTTCTGCAAAGGCCACGGCGCCCATGATCCAGAGCGCGTAGGGCTTGTGGGCGGAGTCGATGCACCAGTCGTAGATACGTTTCAGCATGGCGCCGCGATGAAGCACCATGGGAGCGATTTGTCCATGGCGAGATGGGGCCGATTTGTAGCGCTTCTAGTGGCGCTTGCGCGCCGTCCGACCCTCGAGCGCGACAATTGGCCGCCGGGCGGCAACGCCGGGTGAGGCGACTTTGGGCAGCTTCATCGGCGATTTCGGCAGCTTCTCGGCGATACCCAGCATGTCTTCCCGCCGCGCCATCTCGCGCCAGACGTCCTCGGGTCGCACGCCGGCCGAGGCCCAGAGCACGGTGAGA
>NZ_JBANAZ010000116.1:0-16854 GCF_059803455.1 Bradyrhizobium sp. UFLA05-108
GCGTGTGGCGAAAGCTACCTTCGAGCGGCAGAAAGCGCTGATCGCAAGCGGCTTCACCACCCGCACGGTCTACGATCAGGCACAGGAAGGCTTGCGAGCTGCGGAAAGCGAGTTGGAGGCGGCAAAAGCGCAGCTTGGCACGTCGAGGGACGCGCTTGGCTATACCACATTGCGCGCCGAGGCGGACGGCGTCATCACCGCACGCAACCTGGAGGTCGGCCAAGTGGTGCCGGCGGCGCAACCCGTATTCTCGCTGGCGCACGACGGAGAGCGGGATGCCGTCTTCGACGTCTACGAATCCGCCTTCCTTGGCCAGACCGCCAGCCGCAACGTCGTGCTGGCGCTGGTCTCCGATCCAAGCCTGACGGCGATCGGGCAGGTCAGGGAAGTCTCGCCGGCCGTTGACGCGAAGAGCTCCACTATCCGCGTCAAGGTGTCGATCCAGGATCCGCCGGCCGCGATGACGCTCGGCAGCGCCATCGCAGGAACGGTGAGGGCCGTGCCGCAGCAGCAGATTGCGCTGCCCTGGAGCGCATTGATGGCGGCGGGCGAGGAGGCCGCCGTCTGGACCGTCGACCCCTCGACACGAACCGCGTCGCTGAAGCCGGTAACGCTCGGTGGCTACGAGGCGGGCGAGGTGTTGATCAAGGCGGGGCTCGAGCCCGGCGAACGCGTCGTGATCGACGGCGGCAAGCTATTGAGCGTTGGCCAGCTTGTGACCTTTGAAGGAGACCGGTCATGAAGATCCAGGTCATGATCGCCGGCACGCTGGCGCCGGCATTGCTGCTCGCCGGGTGTCATGAGGAGACGAAGGCGCCGGAGCCGGTTCGACCCGTGCTCTCAATGCTCGTTGAGCCGAACCACGGAGATCGGACGGTTGCCGTCGGCGTCGTAGAGCCCCGCTACAAGACCAATCTCGGCTTCCGCGTGCTCGGACGGCTGACCTCGCGCCCCGTCTATGTCGGCGATCTCGTCAGCGAAGGCCAGATTGTCGGCGCCCTCGATCCCACGGCTCTCGACCTTGCCGTCCGCTTGGCAAGAGCGCAGCTTGCGAAGGCCCAGGCGCAGCTTGCAACGGCAAAAGCGACGGAGGAGCGGCAGCGCACGCTCATCACCAGCGATGCGACCACCAGGCAGACGCTGGACAATGCCGAGCAGGCCCGCGCCGGTGCCGAAGCAACCGTCGCGCACGAACAAGCGAACCTGACCAAGGCGATCGAGCAGCTCGGATATGCGCAGATCAAGGCCGACTTCGGTGGCGTCGTCACCGCAGTCGGCGCGGAAGTCGGCCAGGTGGTCTCCCCCGGCCAAAGCGTGGTCACGGTCGCAAGGCCCGAAATCCGCGAAGCCGTCGTCGATATCGGCGAGGATCTTCCTGCTCCGCTCGAAATCGGTCTGCCGTTCACCGTCAGCCTGCAACTCCTTCCAGCGGTTCAGGTCGAAGGCAGGGTTCGCGAAATCGCGCCGCAGGCCGATCCGGTGACGCGCCTGCGACGAGTTCGGATTGGGCTCGACAACCCCCCGGAAAGCTTCCGTCTCGGCGCAACCGTCACGGTAAAGTTGGGCAAGGATCAGACCCCGATCCTGCGCCTGCCCGCATCGGCCGTGCTCGCAAAGGACGGCGCCAATTTCGTCTGGGTGGTCGATCAGCCCGCCAGCACCGTGTCGCTGCAGAAAATCGATGGCATCGCCGACCCAAGCGGAATTCGCATCATCGCCGGACTTGCTCCCGGCGCGCGCGTCGTTACCGCCGGCGTCCACAGCCTCAACTCGGGACAGCAAGTCCGTATCGAACAGGATCAGAAACCATGAAGTCGTTCAACCTTTCCGACTGGGCGCTCGGCCATCGCTCGCTCGTCTGGTATTTCATGATTGCCTTCATGGCGGCAGGCCTTTTTGCCTACCTCCAGCTCGGGCGGCAGGAAGATCCTGATTTCACCATCAAGACCATGGTGATCCAGGTCCAGTGGCCCGGCGCCTCACCCGAGGAGATGACACGCCAGGTCACAGACCGGATCGAGAAGAAGTTGGAAGAGCTGGAATCGCTCGACTACACCAAGAGCGTGACGGTCGCAGGCCAGACCACCGTCTTCGTCTACTTGCGCGACAGCACCAAGGCGGCGGATGTGAAGCCCACCTGGGTCCGAGTCCGCAACATGATCGCGGACATCAAGGGCGACTTCCCGCAAGGCGTGATCGGACCCGGTTTCAATGATCGCTTTGGCGACGTGTTTGGCAACATCTACGCCTTCACCAGCGACGGCTTGAGCCAGCGACAGCTCCGCGATGAGGTCGAGGATATCCGAGCCAAGGTGCTGACCGTGCCTGATGTCGGCAAGGTCGACATTCTCGGCGCACAGGACGAGGTGATCTATCTCGAATTCTCTACCCGAAAGGTTGCGGCTCTCGGCCTCGACGTTCACTCGATCATGAACTCACTGCAGGGGCAGAACGCCGTCGCGCCATCTGGCGTGCTCCAGGAGGGACCGGAGCGGATCAGCGTCCGCGTCAATGGACAGTTCACCTCCGAGGCGAGCCTGAAGGCGGTCAATCTGCGCATCAACGATCGCTTCTTTCCGCTAACGGACGTTGCGACCATCACGCGCGGCTACGCCGATCCGCCACAGACTCTGTTCAGGTACAACGGCCAGCCTGCGATCGCGCTCGCGATCGGCATGAAGTCCGGCGCCAACCTGCTGCATTTTGGCGAGGCGCTGAAGGAGGAGATGACGAAGATCATTGCCGACCTGCCGATCGGGGTCGGCGTGCACCTGGTTGCTGATCAGCCGGTGGTGGTCGAGCATGCCGTCTCCGGCTTCACGGAGGCGTTGTTCGAGGCCGTAATCATCGTGCTCGTGATCAGCTTCCTCAGCCTCGGTTTGCGCGCCGGACTCGTGGTCGCCATCGCCATTCCGCTGGTGCTTGCCATCACGTTCGTGGTGATGGCCTATTGCGGCATCTCCCTGCAGCGCATTTCGCTGGGTGCGCTAATCATCGCCCTCGGCCTTCTGGTCGACGACGCCATGATCGCCGTCGAAATGATGGTGGCGCGGCTCGAGGTCGGCGATCCCCTCGAAAAGGCGGCAACCCATGTCTATACCTCGACCGCGTTCCCCATGCTGACCGGTACGCTGGTGACTGTGGCCGGGTTCATCCCGATCGGGCTCAACAGCAGCAATGCCGGCGAGTTCACCTTCACGCTTTTCGTGGTGATTGCGGTCTCTCTGCTGGTGTCGTGGATCGTAGCCGTGCTGTTCACGCCATTGCTCGGCGTCACCATCCTTCCGGCCAAGATAAAAGGCCATCATGAGCAGAAGGGCCGCGTCACGCAAATGTTCGCGCACCTGCTACTGTTCTGCATGCACCACCGCTGGAGCACCATTGCGGTGACGGTTGCGGCTTTCCTGTTCGCTATGGTGGGTCTGCAGTTCGTGCAGCAGCAGTTCTTTCCGTCATCGGATCGTGCCGAGCTCGTGATTGATTGGAACCTGCCGCAGAACGCCTCGATTACCAACACCAATGCGCAGATGGCTCGCTTTGAGCGCGAGCAGTTGCAGGGCAACGCTTCCGTCGATCACTGGTCGACTTATGTTGGCGTTGGAGCCCCGCGGTTCGTGCTGTCCTTCGACTTGCAGACTGCAAACACCTGGTTCGGACAGCAGGTAATCGTGACCAAGGGCGGCATCAAGGCGCGCGACAAGATCAAGGCCGAGTTCGAGGACTATCTGAAGAAAACGTTTCCGGGGACCGACACCTACGTCAAGTTGCTGGAGGTCGGGCCGCCCGTGGGACGTCCGGTTCAGTATCGCCTGAGCGGGCCCGATATCGCCAAGGTCCGCGAGCTTTCCCAGAAGCTCGCCGGCATCGTCCGGAGCAGTCCCGATCTTGGCAACGTGGTGTTCGACTGGATGGAGCCTGCCCGCGTCGTCAAGGTCGACGTCCTCCAGGACAAGGCGCGCCAGCTCGGGGTGACGTCGGAAGACATTGCCACGACCCTGAATTCCGTGCTCGAGGGCTCGCCGATCACGCAGGTGCGCGACAGCATCTATCTCGTCAACGTCACGGGACGCGCCACTGCGCCGGAACGGGCCTCGATTGATACACTCCGCGATCTGCAGTTGACCGGCCTCGGCGGGCGGTCCGTGCCGCTCGGCGCCGTCGCCAATCTGCGCTACGAGCTTGAGCAGCCGACGATCTGGCGGCGAGCGCGGATTCCCACGGTCACGCTGAAAGCTGCCGCTATCACCAATGTCCAGCCGAAGACGATCGTGGACGCGCTGGCGCCGAAGGTCGCAGAATTTTCCAAGGAACTGCCGGCAGGGTATTCGATGAAGATCGGTGGCTCCGTCGAAGAAAGCGCCAAAAGCCAGGCGCCGATCCTCGCCGTCGTTCCGCTCATGCTGTTCGTCATGGCCACCGTGCTGATGGTCCAGCTACAGAGCTTCTCGCGGCTGTTCCTGGTGTTTGCCGTTGCGCCGCTCGCGCTCATCGGCGTCGTCATGGCGATGGTCCCGAGCGGTGCGCCGCTCGGCTTCGTCGCGATCCTTGGCGTTCTGGCGCTGATCGGCATTCTGATCCGCAACTCGGTGATCCTGATCGTGCAGATCGAAGATCTGAAGAAGGAGGGATGGCCGGCCTGGGATGCCGTGGTCGAGGCCACCGAGCACCGCATGCGTCCGATTCTGTTGACCGCGGCCGCCGCAAGTCTCGCGCTCATTCCAATCGCCCGCGAGATTTTCTGGGGCCCGATGGCCTACGCCATGATGGGCGGCATCATCGTTGGCACGCTGCTGACGCTGTTGTTCCTGCCGGCGCTGTATGTTGCGTGGTTCAGGATCCACCCTGACCAGGGCGATGAATCGCCTGCGCATGAACCTGAAGCGTTTGCGCATGAAAAGCAGGCCGAACAGATAGCCGCTCACGACGCGCCAGAGCTGCTGCTCGAGACGCAAATCTAGAACGGAGACGACGATGCCCTCGAAGAGATTCTTGACCTTTGCCGTCGGTGTGACGCTCGGAACGATTTTGCCCGTGCCCACTGCGGCCTTTGCGCAATTTCCTCCACCTCCGCCGATGGCGCCCGCCGGACCTCCTCCGATGCCCGCCGCAGGTCCGCCGGCCTTCGCAGGCCCTCCTCAGCCTGGCCCTCGCGCCGGCCTCGGCGATCCAGCGCCTCGCCTCGGTCCGGCGGCCGGGCCGCGCGCTGATTTCACCGCGGCCAGAAGCATTGGCGGCACGCCGGCAGTCGTAAACTCGGCGCGCGCCGCGTCGGTCAACATCAGCCGCTCCGGAGCCTACGGCTACCATGTCGGTGGAGCGCAATATAGTCGTCGCGCGGCTTACGCTGCTTCTGCTTACATAACCGGCGCTTACGCTGGCTATGCGTCTAGTAGTGTAGCTCGCGCTACGGCTATTATTCCGGTAGTGACTGCCAATATGTCTACAGGCGTTATCGGCGCATTCTAGTTTGCGACTAGCTCCACTTGTAAGCGCAAACGTTATGCAACGCAGTTTGCCCGCGCAGCCCGGGTGCAGGATGGCTATGGTGGTGCGACGAATGCCCATTTTCGACCGGATAAGGCCAGGTGCGACACAAGGGCCAAGCGGAAGTGAAGCGACACGCAACTCCCTATGCCGAAATGCGGTGAGGCATCGTGCTGCCCATGATAACCAAGGGGCTCCGGTTGAATGAGCTGGCGGAAAAATCCTGAGGATGCGATGCTGCTCCTCGAACAATGCCCGTGGCCGCATGTGTTCGAGCGGCGGTTAGACCCGACGCTGAGACAGAGCCTTGTCATCGGCGTGCTCTTTCACGTTCTGCCTTGGAAGCGTATCGTTTCGATCGACCGAGGTCGCCTTCAGCGGCCCCGTGGTTCAGAAGATTCTCGTCGATCTCAGAAACTCTCGAAAAGAACCGGGAGGGACCCCTCATGGATGTCGCAAGGCTAAAATATTACGGGTGGGGCCGTGAAGGAGAAGGCATGAGCGCAGAGGAGCGAAACTTCGTTCTCGGCCGCTATCATGCGAAGTTTGGAACTGGCGAGTTCGATACGATCGCAGTCCCGCGCCTTGAAGACCTCTTCCTGCGGGAGCCGCGCGTGCTGCCGCCGGCTTCGCTGTCACCCTTCTGCACGGCGGAACGCTACGATCGCGCCGCGCACACCTATGGCAAGTCATATCCGGACTACGTCAGAGCGATGCTCGGCAACTACGATTGTGCGCCCGACGTCGTGGCCTATCCGCGAAATGAGGCGGAGATTTCCGCTGTGATGGACTGGGCGGGTTCTGTCGGCGCTTCGCTGACGCCTTTCGGGGGCGGATCCAGTGTCTGCGGCGGAGTCGAGCCGCGGGTTGACGGCATCAAGCATAAATCTGCCGTTACCCTCGACCTGCGCAATCTCGCTAAAGTCGTCGAAGTGGATCCGGTATCCCGCGCTGCATTGATTGAAGCCGGCACCTTTGGCCCATCTTTGGAAAACCAGCTCAAGCCCCATGGTTTCACATTGCGGCACTTCCCGCAGAGTTTTGAATATTCGACGCTCGGCGGCTGGATTGCGACCCGATCGGGCGGCCATTTCGCCAGCCTTCACACTCACATCGACGATTTCGTCGAAAGCCTGCGCGTCGTGACGCCAGCTGGTGTGGTCGAAACGCGCCGGCTTCCCGGG
Organism: Bradyrhizobium sp. UFLA05-108; assembly: GCF_059803455.1. NCBI lineage: Bacteria > Pseudomonadati > Pseudomonadota > Alphaproteobacteria > Hyphomicrobiales > Nitrobacteraceae > Bradyrhizobium > Bradyrhizobium sp. UFLA05-108. The sequence goes on from NZ_JBANAZ010000116.1 coordinate 6,669, forward strand.
TCGGGTGCGGGTCCGAGTCCCGACCGGATGTTCATCGGCTCGGAAGGAGTTTTGGGTGTGATTTCGCGCGCCTGGATGCGATTGCAGCCCCGTCCAAAATTCCGCGCCGGCGCGTCCGTTCGTTTTCCGTCGTTCTTCGATGCTGCGCGCGCCGTGCGTGCAGTCGCGCAAGCGGGCCTCTATCCATCAAATTGTCGGATCCTGGACTCACAGGAGGCCTTTAACACTGGTGCAGCCGATGGGAGCGTTGCCATCATGGTGCTCGCGTTCGAGTCGGGCGATCATCCGATGGACGCCTGGATAGCGCGCGCGCTGGAATGCTGCACCGACCATCGGGGAACGCCGGAGCCGGCAAAGGCGAGCGGCGCGCATCTGGAAGGTGCGGCGGGCATCTGGCGCAATGCATTCATTCGGATGCCCTATGCGCGCGAATTTCTAACGCCCGCAGGCCTCATCAACGATACGTTCGAGACTGCCGTCACCTGGGATCAGTTCGAAGGCTTTCACGACAACGTCAAAGGGGCGACCGAGCGCGCCATTCTTGAAGCAACTGGCGTCAGGGGTGAAGTCACTTGCCGTTTCACCCACCTCTACCCGGACGGGCCTGCACCCTATTTCACTTTCCATGCTCTTGGTCGCCACGGCGGACTTCTCGAGCAGTGGCAGGCCATCAAGAACGCGGCAAGCGACGCGCTGATCGCGGCAGGTGGCACAATCACGCATCATCATGCGGTCGGCCGCGATCACAGGCCGTGGTATGACCGGCAACGGCCGGAGCTTTTCGCAGCCGCATTGCGGGCAGCCAAGCGGGAACTGGATCCGCTATGCATACTCAACCCGGGCGTCCTGATTGATCCGTAGGCGCATTTTGGCGAAAGCACTGTCTCCGCTTGGCGCCTTGCCGGGCTCCGTGTAGCGAGGTCTTAATGGGCAGCTCTTGGCGCCCATCTGCCTGGGACCCGTGAGACTATTCTTTGATGACCTCTATGTGGGTTGAATGCGGACCGGCGGCACGATCGAACTCTCCGCCTCAACGAAGCGTGCCATCCGTATGCGGCGCATCAGCGGAGCGTCTAATCTTGTTCAGATCAACTTCCCCATTGCTACGGCGGTATCCGCCATGCGGCACGAGAATCCCCACTCGTTGTCATACCAGGACATCACGCGCACCAGCGTGCCGTCCAAGACCTTCGTCTGATCCATGTGAAAGACGGAACTGTGCGGATCGTGGTTGAAGTCGACGGAAACATTAGGATTGTTGGTATAGCCAAGAATCCCCTTGAGCTGCTGGTCGGCGGCTCGCTTGATCGCGGCGTTCACCTCGTCCTTCGATGTGGCCCTCTTCGCGACGAACTTGAAATCGACCACCGAAACATTTGGCACTGGAACGCGAATGGCGACACCGTCAAGTTTGCCGTTCAGTTCCGGCAACACGAGGCCGACCGCCTTTGCCGCGCCTGTTGAGGTCGGGATCATCGACATCGCCGCGGCTCGCGCGCGGTACAAGTCTCTGTGCAATGTATCAAGCGTCGGCTGATCGCCGGTATAGGCATGGATCGTTGTCATGAAGCCCTTTTCGATCCCGATCGCATCGTTGAGCACCTTGGCAACGGGCGCCAGACAGTTGGTTGTGCACGAGGCGGCGGAGACGACCCTGTGCTCCTTCGACAGCGCGCCGTGGTTAACGCCGTAAACTACCGTGATATCGGCGCCGTCGGCGGGCGCAGAGACTAGGATGGCCTTTGCGCCCGCTGTGAGGTGAGCGGAAGCTTTGGCCTTCGAGTTGAAGACGCCCGTGCATTCGAGCGCGATGTCAACGCCGAGGTCCTTCCATGGCAGACTTGAGGGATCCTTGATCGCGGTCACCCTGACCTTGCGGCCGCCAACGCTGATGGCGTCGCCTTCAACCGTTACTTCACCTGGGAAGCGGCCGTGCACGGAATCGTATCGTAGAAGGTGCGCGTTGGTCTCGACAGGCCCCAGGTCATTGACCGCGACCACCTCGATATCCTTGCGGCCGTCTTCGATGATGGCCCTGAGAGTATTGCGGCCGATGCGGCCGAATCCATTGATGGCGATGCGAATGGTCATTTCTTCGGCTCCCTTTCCTGGCACTACGCTCGACAGTGTTTGGATCGCGAAGACTGCGACGATTGTTTAAACGCGATCTGTGGCGGCCGACCTTGATCTGCGGTCGCTTGCTAGCCTCCTGTGCGATCCGGACACCTGGTCCCGGCTACCGTTTCAAGAGCTATCGCATCGCTTAGGAATCTTTCGCGTATGCAGGCGATTTTTTGCAATCGCAATCAGGTGGCCTGGTTCTGCGAAAGGTCGGCGCATGGTAACGTTTGGTTGGGGTTTGAGCCAAATCAAGTCCACGGGAAGTTGAATGGCAGCTTTGGTCGCGATTGCTCCGCTCGCCCTGATCGTTCTTCTCATGGCCGTATTGCGGTGGTCGGCCGCGAACGCGGGACTGGTCGGACTCGTGGCGGCCACGGCTGGCGCAATCGGATTCTTTGGCTTAGGAACGAGTATCTATGCTGAGCAAGGCCTCGCCGGAACGCTCATCGGAACCGGCGCGGAGGCCATTTTCTCGGCCGTTGACATCCTGTGGATCATCCTGCCGGCCTTGTCTCTCTATGAGCTGCAGCAGCGTTCGGGCGCGATCGATGCTATCCGGACGGGACTGATGAGCCTGTCCTCGGACAAGACCTTGCTTGCTCTCATCATCGCTTGGTTCTTCGCGCCATTCATGGAAGGGGCGGCGGGGTTCGGCACGCCGATAGCTCTGGCTGCGCCTCTGCTGGTCAGCCTCGGCTTCACGCCCGTCGTGGCGGTCGCGTTACCGCTTATTGGTCATGTCACAGGCACTTCTTTTGGCGCGCTCGGCACTCCGATCTTCGCGCAGACCGACGTGTCAGGCGTTAGCGGCAACAGCATCGCGCCGCCGACGGCATTGCTGCACGCGAGCCTGGCGCCATTGCTGGTGCTTTCGATCGTGTTCATCGCGGGCACAGGACGTTTCCAGGCGAAATATGTGGCATGGGCGATCGTCGCCGCCATTTGTTTCCTGCTGCCTTACCTGGCCTTGGCCATTTGGGTGGGACCAGAGCTGCCGACGCTCGGCGGCGCCCTTGCCGGCGGATCGGTATTTGCTTTTGTGCTCAGGCGGGTGCACGCACAGCAATCTAAAAGCCTAGACGCGAGATCGCTTGCCATTGCTGGTCTGCCATATGCCGTCCTGGTTGGTTTAATCCTCGTGACGCGACTCGTTCCGCAGATCCGCGATGCGCTCCGGCACATTGTGCTCGAATGGGGGTTGCCTGGACCGTTCGGCGGTCGCGTAGAGCCCCTCTATCATCCCGGGACCATGCTGCTCGCAGGATTTCTGCTCGGAGGGCTCTTACAGGGGTGCAAGACTGACGATCTGGCCGGTGCCGTCACCACTGCCGTTCGACGGCTAGTTCCCGTTGCAGTTGCCTTATTCGCGATGCTCGCTATAGCCCGGCTGATGGTCCATGCGGGCATGATTGAGGCGCTGGCGGAGACAGCCACGCGGACCGGTCAGGCCTGGCCGCTGCTTGCTCCTTCAGTTGGGGCCATCGGCTCCTTCATCACAGGCTCGACAACCGTCTCCAACATCCTCCTGACGGATCTTCAGCAGGCGGCGGCCGCCAGGCTCGGCTTGCCGATGCTCGCGCTAGTCTCCGCCCAAGGATTCGGAGCTGCCGTCGGCAATTGCGCGGCGCTGCACAACATCATCACAGGCGCCGCGACGGTCGGCCTGCAAGGACGCGAAGGCGATGTGCTGAGAAAGACGGGACCAGTTTGTCTTGGATGCCTGGCGCTCGGGGGCGCTCTGGCGCTGACGCTTGTGCGGTGGTTCCCATTTGGAGGTTGAGAGACGACCGGAGGGTACACATCGTATGCTTTAGCCCACCATCTCGAAGGAAAATGTCTCAGCAGCTCTGTCCTATCAGAAGCCGGCGCGTTGACCGAATCCTGCCATCAATGTGAGGCTGCATGGGATAGGACCGTATAAGCTCATCGGCGCTGCGAACCCGTGCTCAGACCCGGGAGGCCACCATGAACATCGTCGTATTTGAAACCGAGGAATGGGAGCGACCAGCCTTCCTGCGCCTTGAGCCACACCATCGCGTACGATGCATTGCTGAACCGCTCGACAAGCGGAACGCGGCTGAGTTCTCCGACGCCGAGGTTGCCAGCCCATTCGTCAATTCGCGGTTGGACGCATCGGCCCTCTCACAATTTCCGAAGCTAAGACTGATTGCGACGCGATCGACCGGATACGATCACATCGATCTCAATTACTGCGCCACGCACGCCATCACTGTGTCGAACGTGCCTGACTACGGCGACTCGACAGTGGCCGAGCACGTTTTCGCTCTGCTGTTGGGCGTTGCGCGCAAACTCGTGGAGTCGGTGGAGCAGACGCGACGCGGGCGGTTCACGCAGACAGGGCTGCGGGGCTTTGAGCTCCGCGACGGGGTGATCGGCGTAGTCGGCACCGGCCGGATCGGGCTCCGTGTGATCGAAATCGCATGCGGTTTCGGCATGAATGTTCTTGCTTATGATCTCCGACCGGACGAAGCGGCCGCTACCCGGCTCAAGTTCACCTACACCAACCTTGACAAGCTATTGTCCGATTCCGACGTCGTAACGCTGCACGTGCCTGCAACGTCTGGCACCGCTCGCTTGCTCTCGGATCGTGAGTTCTCCCGCATGAAGCCGGGTGCAATCCTGATCAATACCGCACGCGGCCACATCGTTGACGTTGAAGCGCTGGTGCGGGCGCTGGCTGATGGAAGGCTTCGCGGCGCTGGCCTCGATGTCCTGCCGCAGGAACCCTTGATCCGTGAAGAGGCGGCGATCTTCCACCAGGAGGCGGCCCCGGACGCCGACGATTTCAAAGCGCTAGTAGCAAACCACGTGTTGCTGCGCTTTCCGAATGTGATTTGTACGCCGCACAATGCCTACAACACCGAGGCGGCACTGGAGCGAATCGTCGCGACGACACTTTCTAACATCGAGGCATTTGCGCGGGGGACGCCTCAGAACGTTGTATCGGGGCATTGAGGTTCTCGTTGCAGGCGATTTCACTTCTCAAACCAGGATCTTCGTTGTTCAGGACGCCCACAACGGGCTGCCGAGCTAGTGCCCGTGTGGTCACGAGGGACGAACGAGCGTCAGGCTGGTGCGCTCGCCCGGGCGGAGGACGACATGACGGTCGCCGACCGCGATAGAGATCGGTTCCGCCCCACTGGGATCACTCGACAGCGTTAGTGCATCCTGAGTTATGTCCACGCTAAGCGTGTGCTGGCGATAGCGGAGCCGAAAAGCAAGCCGACGCAATTCATCCGGCAGTGCCGGATGGAAATGTAGTTCGTCTCCGCGCAGCTCCAGCCCTGTGAAGCAGCGTTGCAATAGGTCGATCGTGCCAGCCATGGCGCCAAGATGGATGCCTTCGCGCGTGGTTCCTCCTTGAACGTCGCTGATGTCGCTTTGCAGAGCCTCCGTGAACAGCGACCAGGCGCGCTGCCGGCAGGAGCGCGCTAATACCCAGGCATGCGCAATTGCGCTTAAGGTGGAGCCGTGCGAGCTGCGCCGCAAATAGTAGTCGATGGTTCTGGGGATCGTACCAGGATCGAAGGCATAGCCGAGACGGTCGAAGAGCTCCGCCAGTTCTTCTGCAGAAAACACATAGAACAACATCAGGACGTCGGCCTGCTTGGAGAGCTTGTAGCGATTGGGCGTGTCGTTCTCTGCCTCGAGGATCAGATCGAGGCGCATGATGCTTGGATACTTGTGCCGATAAGTATTCCAGTCGAACTCCTGCAGAGCCTCATAGCCCTCAAACTGGCTGAGAATGCCATCGTTATGGAATGGCAGGTAAAGCTTGCAGCTGACATGTTCCAAATGTGCGAGTTCCTCCTGCTCGATCCGCAGGTCCCGACACAGCTCCTCGCAGCGTCCTTGCGGCAACAGTTCAAAGAGGTCGAGCGCGCGCGTTATGCACCAAGCCGCCATGACATTGGTGTATGCGTTGTTGTCCAAGCCCGGCGCATCGCGATCAGGATAGCCGTCGTGGAATTCGTCCGGGCCCATGACGCCGCGAATATCGTAGCGGCCGCGTGCTTCGTCCCATTGCGCGATGCTGCCCCAGAAGCGGGCGATCTCGAACATCAACTCGGCGCCGAAGGAGTAAAGGAAATCGGCATCGTCGGTCGCTTGGTAGTACTGCCAGACATTGTAGGCAACCGCCGCGCCAACATGGCGCTGAAGATGCGTGTCGTCCTTGATCCAGTTGCCGGAACGAGGGTTGAAGTACATGACGTCGGTTTCTTCGCGCCCATCGCTGCCGCTCTGCCACGGGTACATTGCACCGCGGAATCCAGCTTGCCGGGCGGCCCATCGTGCTTCGTCGAGGCGCCGGTAGCGGTAGAGCAGCAGCGCACGAGCGAGGATCGGCAGGTGCAAGCTCAATAATGGGAAGATGAATAGCTCGTCCCAGAAAATGTGGCCGCGATATCCCTCGCCATGCCAGCCGCGGGCAGGGATGCCGGCGTCCAGCTCCATGCTGTGACTGGAAGCTGTCTGGAGCAGATGGAAGAGGTGCAGGCGCACAGCCAAATGCGTCTCCTCCGCTTCGTCGCTGCCGACATCGAGCAGATCAAGATCAGTGCGCTCCCACAGGTATGCCCAGGCACGTTCATGGGTTTTCAGAAGTGCATCAAAGCCGTCGGCCCGCACGATCGCAGTGCGCGCCGCAGTTTCTGGATCCGCGATGGCGCGATCTCTGGAGGTATACAGCGCGATGATCTTCTCGATTTCAGTGCTGACGCCCGGCATGACGTCAAGCATGACGTCGTAGCCAACACGTGCGGCTTCCTTGATCGGGCGCTTGTCGACGGCGACATCGAGACCGCGTACGCTTACCTCAATCCGCGCGGCCTGCGCGATCCGCAGTTTCGACTGCGTCGTCTCGACCTGGAGCAGCATGGAGCAGGGTGCAATGGTGGTCGCGTCGCACACGCGCAGATTCCTGCTTGCAAACGCTTTGTAGCGCAGCACGCCGGTATTGGCGACGTCGCCATCCAGCATGGCGCGCACCGTGAGCCGGCCCGACCAGTTCTCCGAAGTGATGGTGACATGCTGGCCGGCGAGGTGCTGGGCGTCCATGTGCACGAACCGGCGCTCGGCGAGGCTGGTTTCCCGCCCGTGCGCGTCGCGTACCCGCAAAGTTCGCAAGTAAAGGCCGCGGCGCAGATCGAGCGTTAGCCGATACCCAAGGATTTCGATGCGACGCAGGTCGAACCATTCTCCTTCATCGATTCGGAACGTCAGTGGCAGCCAGTTGGGGAGGTTGACCAGGTCCTCGTTCTCGATCGGACGGCCATCGATCAGCGTCGTGAGCCGGTTGTAGGCGCCGGCAAGATACGTGCCGGGATAATACAGATCATCAGCGCGTGCCTCGGCAGCCGCTCCGCGAGTCACGAAGTACCCGTTGCCGACGGCGAACAGGGTTTCGCGACGGCCTTCCAAGGAAGGATCGAAACCCTCATGGGCAAACAGCCACGGGTCCGGTCTAGCCTGTGCTGCCGGATGGCAGGTCTCTGTCCCTGGTTGCGCGATGAACGGGTCGAGCCGATGCACATCCAGCCGAGTCGTGCGCCGCCGTGCCAGCCCATCCTCCCATTCCAAATCGATCTGGTTGAGGTCGGCGACAACGATATCGGCGCCGGCGTCTTTCAGGGCCGTCCCATGGCCGGTCCGGTCGATGCCGATGACAAGGCCGAAGCCGCCGGCGCGTCCCGCGGCCACTCCGGCAATCGCGTCCTCGATGACGACGGTGCGCTCGGGCGAGGTCCCGAGGCGTCGCGCCGCCTCAAGAAACGTGTCCGGCGCTGGCTTCCCTCGCAGCCCCGACGCCGCGGCATCCTGTCCGTCGACGCGAGCATCGAACAGCCGGTCGAGTCGCGTGGCTTGCAGAACCTCTCGGCAGTTTCGGCTCGCCGAAACCACCGCCGTACTGAGGCCGAGGGCGCGTAGACGCCGTATCAGCGCCAGCGTGGACGGATAGATGTCTACCCCCTTGCTGCGCATCCGCTCCAGAAACAGCCCGTCCTTTCGCTTGGCGAGGCCGTGGACGGTTTCGGCTTCGGGGCCGTCCGCTTCGCCGCCTTCCGCTATCTCCATAACTCGAGCGGACAGAAAGGCACGAATAGCCTCCTCGCGGGGACGCCCGTCGATGTAGCTGTGATAATCCTGGAGCGTGAGTGGCGCAAAGCTAACGCCGGTGCGGCGGGTGGCGCCTTCGAAAAAGGCATCGAAGGTTTGCTGCCACGCCTGGAAATGGATGCGCGCGGTATCCGTAATCACGCCATCAAGATCGAAGGCTGCGGCATCAAATCGCGACGGAATAAGACCGGCAATGCGAGACATCCCTGGGCTCGGCATCGGGCTTGTTTGTGAAGACATCACAGGTCCCTCAATAGCCGTTCAGCTTGAGTTTCGTCGCGCGCCCGTTCTGGCTCAGCTCAAATGGAGCGGCTTCGCTCTACGTACCGTGCCGCGCCGAGTAGACCTGCGTGAGGACGCAAGATCTGATCGATCGGTATCCCGTCCAGGTATGAGCTGAACCGTCCCTTTGCGACGAAAGCTCCGGTCAATGCTTCCACATCCCATAGTGGCCGCAGCCCGCGGCATAGTCCGCCAGTGATGACGACTCCGCCGCTGGTCAGAAGGGTCAGCGCGAGGCTGCCCGCCGTAGAACCGAGGATGGATGAGAAGATCCTTATTGCCTCACGACAGGTGGGGCACTGACCTGCTGCAGCGCGCGCCGAAACGTCTCTTGGATCCTGAACGTCGATGATCTGCCCGTTGATCTCGGCCAAAGCCGTCGCGATCGACAACAGTCCCGATCCTGACAGCAACCGCTCAACTGACACATGTGCATGTTGATCCTGAAGACGCGACTGGATTTCCGCCTGCAGGCGGTCCGTCGGGGCGAATGTTGCATGTCCGGCCTCGCTCGGGAGGCCGACAAACGTACCCGCATTGTTCAGCAGAAAAGCGACTCCGAGGCCGGTTCCGGGTCCAATCACCAGGCTAGGGTGCTCCGGATTGCGGGTTCCCGATTTCACCGCGCCGATCTCATCGGGCTGCAACGCAGCAAAGGACAATGCTTGGGCGACGAGATCGTTGATGACGATCAGCTTGCGCAAGCGGAGTCGCCGGCGCACATCCTCGATCGAGAATCGCCAAGTGCTGTTGCTGAACCAGACATCATCACCCAATACGGGACCGGCTACCGCAAGCACCGCATCTTCCACCTTCGGAGCACGAGACAGATAGTCCTCTGCTGCGTCAGCGAGATTGGGATATTGAGCAGCAGGGAGCTTGCGTACGTCGCGGGGACACTTGCCCGGCTCTGCAATCGCAAACCTTGCGTTGGTTCCACCAATGTCGCCGACTAGCCGCATGGCTCTCAGCCTCCAACGGTGATAACTTTCAACCTTTCTATCCCCAGGCGAGAAGGCTTACGCCATGATACAGCAGCCGGAGATAGCCTCAAAGCCGATCGTTACGCTGACGCTGAGCCCGACCATCGATCTCGCGTTCAAGTCAAACGAGATCAGACCGATCCGTAAGAACCGAGCGGTAGGACAGCGCACTGACGCTGGGGGTGGCGGCATCAATGTCGCGCGCGTGCTGAAGGAACTGGGCCTTGGGTCCTATGCTATCTACCTTTCCGGCGGCGCAACTGGACTCGTCTTGAACGAACTCGTCGCGAAATTGGGCGTGCCGGGAAAATGCATCGAGGTAGCCGGCGGCACTCGCATCAGTTTCACGGTCTTGGAAGAGATTTCGGGGCTAGAGTATCGTTTCGTAAGCGAGGGCTCGGCCCTTGTCGAGGCGGAGTGGCAATCGGCTCTATCCGAACTTGGCGAATGCGATGCAGACTATGTCGTCGCGAGCGGCAGCCTGCCGCCCGGGGTTCCCATCGATTTTTACGCCCGCCTGGCGCGCATTGTGAGGCGTAAGGGAGCACGCCTGATCCTTGACACGTCAGGGCCTGCACTCCACGCCGCGATATCGGCAGGGGGCATTTATCTCGCCAAGCCCAGTTTCGGGGAGTTCGAGATTCTGACACACCGAAAGATTG
>NZ_JBANAZ010000117.1:0-15623 GCF_059803455.1 Bradyrhizobium sp. UFLA05-108
CTCGCGTTGAATCTCCTTCAATATGCGATTCTCACCCAGCTTGGTCCGTGGATTTCTGACTCAGTAAGATTAGTGGCGCCTGTGACGGCGATGGCCGCCACCGCCGATATTCGCGAGCCGCATCAATTGCGGGATCATCGCCATCATGTCGCCGGCGCCCGAACCGCCGAGCATGCCCATGATGTCGCCGCCACCCATGCCCATGCCGCCTATGCCCATGCCGCCCATTGGCGCGTAGCCGCCGAAGCCGCTGCCGCCAAAACTGCCTCCGCCCATCATGCCGCCAAAACCGCCGCCGTTCTCCATCATGCGGCTCATCATCGGGCCCATGGTCTGCATCAGCATGGCGAAGCGACGCTTGCCCATCTTCGCCTTCATCATCTCCAGCATCGGTGCCATCTGGGTCATCATGTCCTGACCGCCGGCGCCTCCGCCGCCACCGAGACCTGCGAACTGCGCGCGGGCCGGCGTGCTCGTGATGGAAAACAGTAGCAGCACGGCGGCTGCCTGGCAGATGACCTTGTCAGCACCTCTCATTGCTAGCTCCCTGCATGCGTGGCGCCGCCGGGAGAGCGGAGCCAAACGGACGCATGGGGCCATTGTTAGAGCCGACGCGGCGAGGGCTCTGTGAAAATCGTCACAGAGGAACCGCTAGCCCTGGAATGCTCTATGCATGGCGTGCACGGCCTCTTTCGTCTGTCCCTGGACGTAGGGCGCGAGCTCGTTCGGCAGCATGTCGATGATCCAGACCAGCCGGCATTTTGCGTCACCCTCGGCGATCACCTGCACCGAGGCGCTGTAGTGCTTCAGCCGCTCGTTGCTGATCGCATAGACCAGCCGCTGCCGCGCCTCATCACAATCGACCAGCACCTCGCGCGCGACCGAGCCATTGGAGAAAGTGACGATGCGTGCATCGCCATCGAGCCGGCACGCCGTGACGAAGCCCGGCACGAGACGCGCGTGCACGGCACCGAAATCGCGCACCGCGTCCCACACTTTGTGGGCGGGAGCGTTGAGAGGCACGTCGTTGTGGATGGAGGCCATGGGTGAGTCCTTTTGATTAGGAAAGACGAGCCATAAGGCCGTCATCGCAATGACGCGCCTTGGGCACGCGCATGCTGTACTCTCAGGTGTCATCGCCCGACTTGATCGGGCGATCCAGTATTCCAGAGACGGGCATCGAGAAGTCGCGGCGTACTGGATGCCCCGGTCAAGCCGGAGCATGACAGTGTGTGTGGCGCGTTGGTTGCCTCCTCACGTACACACCGCCTCGACATTGTTGCCGTCAGGGTCGATCAAGAACGCCGCGTAGTAGGTCGGGCCGTAGTCCTTTCGCGGCCCGGCGCCACCATTGTCGCGGCCGCCGGATTTCAGGCCTTCGCTGTGGAATTTCTTCACGGCGTCGTGGTCTTTCGCCCGAAACGCAATGTGGGCGCCGTCGGCCTTGCGTCCCTTGTTCAGATGCAGCCAGAGCGCCGGCTCGCCCTTGGGCCCGAAGCCGGCATAACCGTCGCCGCTCGAGCACAGGACAAAGCCGAGGGGGCTGAGCGCCGCGGTATAGAACCGCGTGCTGGCATCGAGATCGGCAACGCGCAATCCGATGTGGTCATACATGATCGTCTCCATTCCAAATACGCACGCGTGGCGGCGCTGTCGGAGACGACCCTACTCAGTTGAGGGCGAGCTGCTCTTGGAAAATCTTGCGCATCCCGCGCGAGGCCTGGCGAAACTTCGTCGGCGATACGCCGGCGGCGCGGTGGAAGGTGCGGATGAAGTTGGAGAGATCGCCAAAGCCAACGTCATAGGCGATGTCGGTGACCGCGATGTCATCATCGCTCAGGAGGCGTGCGGCGTGCCGCAGCCGCGAGCGCACGAGATATTGATGCGGGGTGACGCCGAGCACGTCCCTGAACAGGCGCAGGAAGTGGAACGGGCTAAGACCAGCCTGCCGCGCGGCGTCGTCGAGGTCGATATCCTCGCCTGAATTCTCGTCGATCCACAGCGCACTCTCCACCGCGCGGCGGCGGTCACGCGCCGTCGGGACGACCTGTTTGTGCGGCTTGCCCGATACCACCTCGACGAAGCGGCCCGCAAAGATCTGGCCGATCTCGTCGATGCCAAGGTCGCTGTTGCCATCTGCCGCCGTCTGGGCCAGCTCGCCCAGCACCATCAGCTCGGGCAGCGGCGGTGCGGCGCCGACCTGCCACACCTCGCGCCGTCCGCCTATCGCTTCGACGAGACCGTCACCGATGAAGAACGACAGGCACTCGTCGCCGCTGACATGCTCGTGCGTGCAGGTGTATTCCTCGCCGGGATGGCCGACCAGCACCGAGCCCGCCACCAGCTCGAAGAAGCCGGCCCGGCAATGGCAGCCGAAGCTGCCTTTGCGGACATAGGCGAGCGAATGGCCGGTGCGGTATTCAGCAAACGGCTTGTCGTCCGGTCCCGCATCGCAGCGAAACCGCGACACCGTCATCGAAGGCGTCGTCTTCAGCGTGGTCGCTTCCATCCAACCTATCTAGGCATGATCCGGAAAGTGTGTAGCGGTTTTCCGATAAGATCTTGCCCCAAAAAGAAAACTAAAAGCGCGATCACAATCGCGCTTTTAGCTGACCCGCGGCGGAGCAACGGGCAGCAGGACCTCGAACAGCGTCTTGCTGGCGGTTGGATGGGCGCCTTCGAGCGAGAGCAGCCGGCGTTTTGAGATCACCCCGCCGTAAGGCGAGATTCGGTCGGCGTGGTTCCCGACCTCGAGCACGCGGTGGCACGGCACGATGATCATGAAGGGGTTTTTGCCGATCGCCTGCGCTACCGAATGCGACGCGCCGGACGCGCCCAGCGCCTTGGCGATCTCGCCATAGGTGCGGGTCTCCCCACGCGGGATTGCGCGCGCGAAGTCATAGACGCGCCGGTTGAAGGGCGGCACGCCGCTCATGTCGAGACTGATGGGGAGATCGGCGACATCGCCATGCAGGAACGCCGCAACAGCCTCGATCGCAAGCTCAGTGCTTTCAGTCGGCCGCTGCTCACGCGCCTCCGGATGGGCCTGGAAAATCCGGCGGCGGGTGTCGATCTCCCGCACATCAGGCAATTGCACGGCAACGATCCCGACCTGGCTCCAGACTATGCCGCAGCGGCCAATCGCCGTGTCAAATATCGCGTATGAACGCCCCACCATGTGCACGCCCCACTCATGCACGCCTTAGCCCGGACGGGGATCATAACACCGCCACAATCCAGCGCACCTGGATTCTTGCCAGGACGTTAAGAAGCGTGAGGGCAGAGGCGCCAAAGCGCTTGGCGCGAGACGCCGTCTCGGCTAATCAGGAGGGCGCAGACCATGCGTCTCCGCGGGCGTAGTTCAATGGTAGAACGGCAGCTTCCCAAGCTGCATACGAGGGTTCGATTCCCTTCGCCCGCTCCATGCTCTGAAATTTCAATTCCCGTAGCCCGGATGGAGCGAAGCGCAATCCGGGGCTATCACCGAACGAGCAAAACCCTGGATTTCGCTCCGCTCCATGCGGAATACGATAGCTATGGCGGTCCATGTCCGCCGCCGGGCAGCAAGCCGCATCGTTATCAGATCACGGTGTTTGCCCTCGATGTCGAGCGATTGCCGAAAGCGACGGACGCCTCGGCATCGCCCGTGCAGATCGAGTCCGACATCCGCGCGCGCACACTCGCCAAGGTGACCCTCACCGGCCGCTATGGGCGCTGATGCGATCCAGCTATCGCCGGTCCGGCGCGCAACGGCCGCGCGTCAGCTCGGCAGGCTGCGCAAGAACCCGATCATCGCCGCATTCACCTCGTCCGGCCGTTCCTGCTGGGTCCAGTGGCCGCAGCCGGGCAGCATCTGGATGTCGCGGAGCAGCGGCACCGATTGTTTCATGTTGGCGAGATGCTCGGCGGCTCCGGGGAAGGCGATCACCATGTCGTGGTCGCCGGCCATGAAGAGCGTTGGCACGGTGACCTTCACGCCTTCGAAGGCGGCCATCAGCTCCCAGTTGCGGTCGACGTTGCGATAGTAATTGAGGGGGCCACGAAATCCGCTGCGGGCGAACTCGGCCGCATAGAAATCGAGGTCGCCCGCGCTGAGCCATGACGGCAGCGGCACCGGGACGCTCGGCAATAGGCCGCCTGCGCGCGACACCATGCCGACGCCGACGGTCTTGCCGGCGCTCGCTGCCCTGGCGCGGATCGCGGCGGCGCCTTCGCCCGATGCGCCATAGAGCATCGCACCGAGCGTTTTCCGCGGATCCCGTTCGAATTCCGCCTCGGCGACGCCGGGCTCCTGGAAATACAGTTGATAGAACTGCGCCTCCGCCGTCTGCGGCATCAGGCTTGTCGGCGGCGCCGGACTGCGCGGGCGGAACGGCACGCTGAGAATGGCGGCTGCACGGAAACGATCCGGCCGCAGGCGCGCGGTGTGCCAGGCAATCGTCGCACCCCAATCGTGCCCGACGATCACGGCCGTGGGTGCTTCAAGCACATCCAGCAATCCGACGAGGTCGCCGACGAGATGGAAGATCGTGTACTGATCGATCGCCTCCGGTCGGTCACTCTTGCCGTAGCCGCGCATGTCGGGCGCGACGGCATGGAAGCCGGCGGCGGCCAATGCCGCGAGTTGGTGGCGCCAGGAGTACCAGCTCTCCGGAAAGCCGTGGCAGAGCAGGACGAGCGGCCCTTCGCCCTGTTCGGCGACATTGAGATTGATGCCTTTGGTCCTGATCATCCGCTGCGTTGGCTGGCTCATGTCATTGCCTCCCACGGGTGCTCGGTCGACCGATACATCCTAGCCGGGCGTTCGGGGCCGGCCAAGATTCTAATATATTGGTCTCTCGATCCCGGCGTTCGCCGCGCGCCGCGCTAAGCTCCCCCTTGCCTTGGGGGTGCGGTCCGTTGCCAGGCAATATTCGGATGAGGAGCCATGGACCAGCAGAAGCTCGACCGCGCGATCGGTCGCCGATTGAAGACATTGAGGACGCAAGCCGGCCTGACCCTGAACGAACTCGCCGCGCGCTCCGGCGTCAGCCGCGCGATGATCGGGCGGGTCGAGCGTGCGCAGAGCAGCGCCACGGCGGGGCTGCTCAACAAGCTCTGCGCCGCCCTCGATGTCTCCTTGAGCGACGTCGTCGCACTCGCGGAGAAGCCGCCGGAGCGGCTGGTGCGGCTCGCCGACCAGCCGCAATGGCGCGATCCCGAGAGCGGCTATCGCCGCCGTCACGCCTCGCCGGCTGATGCTGCCTCCGGCATCGAGACTATCGTCGTCGACCTTCCGGCCGGCGCGCGCGTGTCCTACAGCCCGTGGGGCCGTAACGCCTTCACGCAGCAGCTCCTGATGCTGGAGGGGGCGATCTGCGTCCATATCGACGCCAAAGCGTTGCGGCTGCGCGAGGGCGATTGCCTCGACTTCGACGTCATGCGCGCGGTGACATTCGAGAATGAAAGCCGGCAGGATGCGCGCTACGTCATCGTCGTCCGGCGCGGCACAAGCTACGGAAAAACCTGATGCCGCTGCGTGTTCATGCTGAAGCGTGGCCAGACCGTCAAAAAAGAGAAGTGACATGCAGATCCGTACCGGCGACACCAATGATCCGCGCGTCATCGCGCTGCTCGACTATCACAGGACCAGCGCGGCGGCGCAGACGGCGCCGGGCAGTGCGCATGCGCTCGATCTGTCCGGCCTGCGTGCGCCGGACGTCGCGTTCTGGACCGGCTGGGATGATGAGACGCTGGTCGCCACCGGCGCACTGAAGACGCTCGCGGCCGATCATGGCGAGGTGAAGTCGATGCATACGCTCCAGACCGCGCGCCGGCGCGGTTTTGGCGCACTCATGCTCAGCCATATCATCGCCGAGGCGCGCTCCCGCGGTATGGCACGGCTGAGCCTCGAAACCGGGTCGTGGGATTATTTCAAGCCCGCACACGCGCTCTACCGTGCCCACGGCTTCGTCGATTGCGGTCCGTTCGAAGGCTATGTCACGGATCGCAACAGCCTGTTCCTGACGCTCGACCTGACCGGACGCTGAGCCGCGGCGCGGGCGGAAGCTGGCCGTCCCCAGTCTGCCCCTCAAAATGAGTTGCGTACCTCAGAAAACCTCTGCTAGCCTTCAGCTCATGAAGCAGGACGCGCCCGCCGCGCTGACATTGAGGGACATCGCCCGCCAGGCTGGCGTCAGCCTCGCCACGGTCGATCGCGTCCTGCACAACCGGCCCGGCGTGCGGCCGGATACGGTCCGGCGCGTCAAGGAGGCGATCGAGCGCAATTCCTTCCAGCCGCATGTGGCCGCGGCCGAGCTCGCCCGGGGCCGAGCCCGGCGCTTCGCCTTCGTGATGCCGTCGGGGCCGAACCTGTTCATGCAGCAGATCCAGTCCTATCTCGGCGAGATGACGGCCTGGCTCTCGGCGCGCCGTCTGGCAGTCGAGATGGTCGCGACCGACGTGTTCGACGCCTCCGTGCTTGCATCTTCGCTCGAGGCTCTCGTCGGCACCTATGACGGCATCGCCGTGGTGGCGCTCGATCATCCCGGCGTGCGAGCAGCGATCAACGATCTCGTCGATGGCGGCGCCAAGGTGGTGACGCTGGTCTCCGACGTGCCGTCGTCGCGGCGCCACCACTATGTCGGCATCGATAACATCGCCGCCGGGCGCACCGCGGGCGCGCTGGTCGGCCGGCTCGTGGGCCCAAGATCCGATTTAAGCTCCGGCAAGGTCGCGATCGTCGCGGGCTCACAGGGCCTGCGCGACCACGCCGAGCGCATCTTCGGCTTCAACCAGGTGATAGCCTCGGAGTTTGTAGAGCTAAGTGTGCTGCCGGTGCTGGAGGGGCGCGACGAGGATGAGCGCTCCTGGCAGCTATTGGCGCGGCTGCTTGCCAAACATCCTGATATCGTCGGCCTCTATAATGTCGGCGCCGGCACGCAAGGCGTTGCCAGGGCGCTGATTGAGTCCGGCCGCGACAAGCAGATCGTGTTCGTCGGGCACGACGTCACGGTCCTGACGCGCAAGCTGCTGCTACAGGGCGTGATGGATGCTGCGATCTCGCAGAACCCCGGGCACGAGGCGCGCGCCGCCGTGCGCGTGCTGCTGGCGTTGGCGCGCGGCGAGCCGATCTTGAGCGAACAGGAGAAGATCCGCATCGACATCGTGATGCGGGACAATTTGCCCTAAAGCATGATCCGGAAAAGTGTGAAGCGGTTTTCCGAAAGATCATGCGCAAACGACAACTAAAGCGCGATGACGATTCATCCTAATCTCATCGCGCTTTAGCCGGCAGGACGGATGTGAGAGGACGGCCCGTGCGGGACAGGCGACAGAGATCGCCAGCCGGGCCGGAGAGGGAGGACGAGACGTGTTTCTCGGAATCGACATCGGCACGTCCGGTGTGAAAGCGGTGCTCGTGAGCGAAGCCGGCGCGATCGTCGCGACGGCCGCGCGCGAGCTTGCGCTGTCGCATCCCGCGCCGCTGTGGTCCGAGCAGGATCCGGACGCGTGGGTCGAGGCCGCGATCGGCGCGGTCGACGATCTCGCCGCCAGCTACCGCAGCGAGGTCGCGCAGGTGCGCGGCATCGGTCTCTCAGGCCAGATGCATGGGGCGACGCTGCTCGGCGATGACGGCCGCCCACTGCGCCCGGCCATACTCTGGAACGACGGCCGCTCGCATGCCGAATGCGCCAAGCTGGAGCGGCGCTGCCCGTCGCTGCATGCGATCGCAGGCAATCTGGCGATGCCCGGCTTCACCGCGCCAAAACTCTTGTGGGTCGCTGGACACGAGCCCGAGATCTTCAGGCGCGTCGCAAAAGTGCTGCTGCCGAAGGCCTATGTGCGCTACCGCCTGACCAGTGAGATGGTCGAGGACATGTCGGATGCCGCCGGCACGCTGTGGCTCGATGTCGGCCAGCGCCGCTGGTCCCCACTTCTGCTGCACGCCACGGGCCTCGATCTGCATCACATGCCGCGCCTTGTCGAAGGCAGCGAGGTCAGTGCGGTGCTCGCGCCGGAATATGCAACGCGCTGGGGCATGGCGAAGAATGTGGTGGTCGCAGGCGGCGCCGGCGATAACGCGGCGAGCGCGATCGGGCTCGGCGCGATCGCGCCCGGCGATGCCTTCCTGTCGCTCGGCACCTCCGGCGTCATCTTCCGTGTCACCGACCGGTTTGCGCCGGCGCCGGCCTCCGCCGTGCACGCGTTCTGCCACGCGCTTCCCGGCCTCTGGCACCAGATGGGCGTGATGCTCTCGGCCGCCGCCTCGCTCGCCTGGCTCTCGAACGTGATGGCGACGCCGGCGGCGGCGCTGCTCGCGCCGCTCGACGAGAGCGTCGACGGGCCGAGCCCGATCAAGTTCCTGCCCTACCTCGATGGCGAGCGCACGCCGCACAATGATGCTGCGGCGAGCGGCGCCTTCGTGGGCCTGCGCGGCGCGTGCGGACGGGATCAGATCGTTCAGGCCGTGCTCGAAGGCGTCGCCTTCGCCGCGCGCGACAATCTCGCCGCGCTCGGCAGTGCGAGCTCGGTGATTTCGGAGGTCGATCTCGTCGGCGGCGGATCGCGCTCGGCATTGTGGGCGCAGATCTGCGCCGACGTGCTCGGCATTCCCGTCCACCGCGTCGAGGAAGGCGAGGTCGGTGCTGCACTCGGCGCGGCGCGGCTCGGCAGCCTTGCCGCCACCGGCGAAGAGCCCGCGCAAGTCTGCACCCGTCCGCGGCGCCTCGCGACCTACACGCCGCGCGCGTCGACTGCTGCCGCCTATGACGACGCCTATCATCAGTGGCGAAAACTGTATCCCGCGCTGAAGGAGCTCTCCCTGTGAACGCATCTGCAAATTTCTTCGGTGCGACCGCGCCGGTCGCCTATGGCGGCACGAACGCCAAGAGCCCGCTCGCGTTCCGCTGGTACGACAAGGACCGCATCGTCCACGGCCGCAGGCTGGAGGACCATTTGCGCTTTGCCGTCTGCTACTGGCATTCGTTCTGCTGGCCGGGCGGCGATCCCTTCGGCGGCGAGACGTTCTTGCGGCCATGGCATCACGGGAGCGATGCCATGGCGATGGCGCGCGCCAAGGCCGATACCGCCTTCGAGCTGTTTCGTCTGCTGGATGTGCCCTTCTTCACCTTCCACGATGTCGATGCGGCGCCGGAAGGAGCCTCGCTCGCCGAGTCCGTCGCGAACCTCAATGCGATTGCGGACCTGTTCGAACAGAAGATGGCTTCCGCCAAGGTGCGCCTGCTCTGGGGCACGGCCAATCTGTTCACGCACCGCCGCTACATGGCAGGCGCCGCGACCAATCCGGATCCCGAGGTCTTCACCTATGCCGCCGGACAAGTGCGCGCCGCGCTCGAGGTCACGCACCGGCTCGGCGGCCAGAATTACGTGCTGTGGGGAGGGCGCGAGGGCTACGAGACGCTGCTCAACACCGATATCGGACGCGAGCTCGACCAGCTCGGCCGCTTCGTCTCCCTGGTCGTCGAGCACAAGCACAAGATCGGCTTCAAGGGCCCGATCCTGATCGAGCCCAAGCCGAAGGAGCCGACCAAGCACCAATACGATTTCGACGTCGCCACCTGCTACGGCTTCCTCCAGCGCTATGACCTGCTCCAGGACGTCAAGCTCAACATCGAGCAGAACCACGCCATCCTCGCCGGCCATTCGTTCCAGCACGAGGTCGCGCTCGCCGAAGCCCTTGGCGTGTTCGGTTCGCTCGACATCAACCGCGGCGACGATCTGCTTGGCTGGGACACCGACCAGTTCGCGATGAACGTGGGCGAGCTGGCGCTGGTGTTCCACGAGATGCTGAACCGCGGCGGCTTCACCACGGGCGGTCTCAATTTCGACGCCAAGATCAGGCGGCAATCCATCGACCCAGACGATCTGATCCACGCCCATGTCGGCTCGATGGATGCCTGCGCGCGGGCCTTTCTCGCGGCGGCCGACATGCTAGATGCGAGCGCGCTCACGGTGCCGCTCGCCGAGCGCTACCAGGGCTGGGCCGGAGCTGAGGGCCGCGCCATCCTTGCCGGCCAGCGTTCGCTCGCCGATCTCGCCGATCGCGCGCTCGCCCCCGGCTTCGATCCGCAGCCGCGGTCGGGCCGTCAGGAATATCTGGAATCCCTGGTCAACCGGTACGTCTGAGCGAGGCTGCTGATGACAAGCGTTGAAGCAACACGGCAGCCGGTCCTCGAACTGACCGGGATCGGCAAGGAGTTCGGTGCCATCCGCGCGCTGCACGACGTCGAGATGAAGGTCTATCCGGGCGAGGTGGTCGGCCTGATGGGCGACAACGGCGCCGGCAAGTCGACGCTGGTGAAAATCATCGCCGGCAATTTCCGTCCCAGCCACGGCGAGATCCGCTTCGACGGCAATGCGGTGCATTTCTATCGGCCGATCGACGCCCGCGCCGTCGGCATCGAGGTGGTCTACCAGGACCTCGCGCTCGCCGACAATCTGACCGCGGCCGCGAACGTCTTTCTCGGCCGCGAGCTCAAGCGCAAATTCGGCCCCATCTCGCTGCTCGACCACAAGGCAATGGCGGCGCGCGCGCTGGACTTGTTCGGCGAGTTGCGCTCGGAGACGCGGCCGCATGATCTCGTCAAGCAGATGTCAGGCGGCCAGCGCCAGGCGGTCGCGATCGCGCGGACGCGACTGTCCAATGCAAAGCTGGTGATGATGGACGAGCCGACCGCCGCGATCTCGGTGCGCCAGGTCGAGCAGGTGCTGAGCCTGATCCACCGCCTGAAGGAACAAGGCGTCGCCGTGATGCTGATCTCCCACCGCATGCCCGACGTGTTCGCGGTCTGCGACCGCGTCGTCGTCATGCGCCGTGGCGAGAAGCGTGCGGACAAGGCGATCCACGATACCAGTCCCGAGGAAGTCACCGCCCTCATCACCGGCGCGAAGGAGGCGGCGTAATGGCCATCCAGATCGAATCCCCGATCACCTTCACCAATGTCGGCAAGTCCAGATGGTGGCAGCGCGGTCTGTTTGCGACGCAGACGGGCTACGTCCTGCTCGCGCTCCTGGTGCTGCTCGCCATCATGCATTTCGCCAGCCCCTATTTCTTCACCGAGGGCAACATGCAGAATGTGGCGAAGAACTTCTCCTTCATCGCCATCGCGACCCTCGGAATCACCTTCGTCATCATCACCGGGGGTATCGACCTCTCGGTCGGCTCGATGATGTGCTTTTCCGCGATGATCACTTCCATGGTCATGACGGAGCTGTCGGCGCCGGGATCGATGTTCGTCCACCTGGCCGCGGACGGCAAGACGGTGCTTGCCAACGTGCCGGGGTTGATCCTCGTGATCTCCGTGTTGGCGGGGCTGGCCGTTGCGCTGGTCGTCGGGCTCATCAACGGCTTCTGCATCGCGACGCTGGGGCTGTCGCCGTTCGTCACGACGCTCGGCATGCTCTCGATCGTGCGTGGTCTCGCCTATGTCGTCTCCAACGGCCGCGGCAGCTTTCCGGGCGGCCCGGACGCCGACTATTTCTACGCGCTCACCTCGGGCGACCTGTTCGGCGTGCCCGCGCCGTTCATTTACCTCGTGATCCTCGCTCTCGTTATGGCGGTGGTGCTGCACCACACCACCTTCGGTCGTCACGTCTTCGCGCTCGGCGGCAACGAGAAGGCGGCCGAATTGACCGGCATCTCGGTCGTACGCGTGAAGATCGAGGTCTACGTGATCTGCGCGCTCGCCGCAGGGCTTCAGGGCATCATCATCTCCGGCTGGCTTGGATCGGCGCCGGCGAACATGGCGACGTCCTACGAGCTCAATGTGATCGCGGCCGCCGTCATCGGGGGTGCCAATCTCGCCGGCGGCATCGGCGGTCCGTTAGGGGCCATCGTCGGCTGCGTGCTGCTCGAGGTGATCCGCAACGGACTCGTGCTCGCGCAGGTCAACTCCTACTGGCAGCAGACGCTGGTCGGCGTGATCATCATCCTGGCCGTGCTGGTGGACCGCATCCGCTCGCGCATGGCCTGAGAAGAGTTACTCCGGGAGGGCAACGAATGCATCGTCTATCCGCCTTCCGGAGTTTTCAAAAGGATAGGCATAAAAGTGTGGAGGGAACGTAATGAGAAAGCTACTACTCGCCGGCATGGCCATCGCGATGATGGCGACCCCGGCGTTTGCCCAGACCTACAAGTTCGCGGTCGTGCCCAAGGCGATGAACAATCCGTTCTTCGACGTCGCCCGCGACGGCTGCATGAAGCGCGCCAAGGAGCTCGGCAACGTCGAATGCATCTACAAGGGGCCGATCGAGCACGAGCCGGCGACGCAGGCGCAGATCATCCAGGACTTCATCACCCAGAAGGTGGACGGGTTGGCGATCTCGGTTGCCGACGTCGCGGCGATGACCAAGTCGATCGAGGCCGCGGCTGCGGCCGGCATTCCCGTCATCACCTTTGACGCGGATGCGCCGGGCTCCAAGCGCATCGCCTATATCGGCACCAACAACAAGGACTTCGGCCTGGCGCTCGGCAAGCAATTGCTCCAGCTCCGACCCGAGGGCGGCAAATATGCCATGGTCTCCGGCGGTCCGGGCGCGAAGAACCTGGCCGAGCGCGTCGATGGCGTCCGCGAGGCGCTCAAGGGCTCCAAATGGGTCGAGGTCGCGGGCTCGCCGACCTTCTGCAACGACGACTCCACGCTGGCGGTCCAGCAGATGGCCGATCTGCGCACCGCGACGCCCGACCTCGCCGCGATCGTGCCGGTCGGCGGCTGGCCGATGTTCGCGCCGGAAGGCTTCAAGGCTTTCGTCAACAAGAACAAGAAGGACATCGATGCCGGCAAGCTGACGCTGGTCGTCGCCGATACGCTCAAGATGCAGCTTGAGCTCCTGCGCGACGGCTATTCCAACGCGCTCACCGGCCAGCGCCCGTTCGAGATGGGCGAGAAGTCCATGGACACGCTGCTTGCCATCAAGAAGGGCCAGAAGGTGCCGGAGATCGTCTACACCGGTCTCGATCTTGTGACGAAGGATAACGTCGCGCAGATGTTGAAGTAGGAACGTTCGCCAGCCCCGGCGTTCCCGCGCTTCTCTCCCGCCCGCGTCCACGCAGGCGGGAGAGGCTACGGCAATGATGGGTGGAGGATGAATGATGGCGATCGACGGGCATCAGCATTTCTGGGACCCCGCGCGGGCCGACTATCCCTGGATGGCGGCGGCCGAGCTCGCACCGATCCGCCGCGCCTTCGGCCCCACCGATCTCGCGCCGCTCCTGAAACAGAATGGCATCGATGCGAGCATTTTGGTGCAGTGCCGCTCTTCCGTCGCGGAGACCGAGGAGTTTTTGCACATCGCCGCCGCGACGTCTTTCGTCGCTGGCGTCGTCGGCTGGGTCGATCTGACCGACGCGGCGGTCGGCGCAACGCTCGACCGGCTGCGCGCCGCGCCGGCGGGCGACAGGCTGGTCGGCATTCGCCACCAGGTCCATGACGAGTCCGATCCCGACTGGCTGCTGCGCGAGGACGCGCAGCGAGGTCTTGCGGCGGTATTCGCGCGTGATCTCACCTACGATCTCCTGGTTCGCACCCGTGAGCTGCCGGCCGCAATCGCGACGGCGCAGGCGTTTCCGCAAGCGCGTTTCGTGCTCGACCATGCTGCCAAGCCGCCGATCGCTGAAGGTTTCAGCCGCGACTGGGCCGACCGCATCGCTGCGCTCGCGGACTGCGGCAATGTCTGGTGCAAGATCTCCGGCCTTGCGACGGAGGCCCGTTGGAACGACTGGGACGCAGAGCGACTTTTTCCTTACGTCGAGCACGCCGCCAAATGCTTCGGCGAGGATCGGCTGATCTTCGGCTCGGACTGGCCCGTGTGCCTGCTCGCGGGAAGCTATGGCGAGATCAAGAACGCGCTCGATGATTGCCTGACGAAGCTGGGCGGGCAGGTGAGAGAGAAGGCGTTCGGAGCGAATGCGCAGCGGGCGTATAGCCTGGCCTGACTGACTTAAATAACGGCGCAAGCGCTCTGGCCCTGTGCTCTCGGCGCGCTGCGCGGCCTTCCTGCGCCCTGCCCCGACGCCTTTCGAGGTCGAGCCAATGCGTGCGATCGATCGACGTATTCTTGTGCTTTCTAATTGGAGGCTTTGATCATCGGCGGCGGAAAGTAGGTCCCGTTCGCTACTCCATCAATCGGACCATAAAATCGGAACGTCAGCCGGTACACCAACCCCTTCGGCGTTGGAAGCCAATTTCCGTCAGGCGCATTTGTTGGCTTTTCGTCAGCGAAGTACAGGGTAAGTGAGCCGTCGCTGTTGTACTGCGGTTTGGTCTCTCGGTTGAGCAGGTATCGTTTCGTGGGGTTTGGCAGAACTCGAAAGTGAGTAGTGTCTACTGCAATGACCGACCAGAAGTATTTTGCGAAGGACTGCGGAAGCTGATCCTTCGAAAATGTGAGCGTGTAGGAATTATCGCCAGAGAGCTTAACGCCTGCGGCGTCGGTGCTGGCGCGATAATAAAGCACTTCGGGCATAGTGTTTGCCCAGATGCCGCCGTAGGTTATTAGCGTGCGCGCAATATAGTCGGTGTTGTAGTTTCCGACCACGGCCGGTCGTGCCCAACCATTCTGGATGACGCCATGTCCGATGGGTGGACCGTACTTCGCGAACTCTGCGTAGGCTTGCTCGCGAACCACTTTCGCCATGCGCTCGCGCTCGGCGGGCTCTTTGATGGCTTGCTGGATGATGCGGGCATTTGCTGCGTAACGCTCCAGACCGGGATTGAGGTCGGGCTCGCTGTCCAGTGCAGCATCGGCAAAGTCGAAGGCTTCGACGCCCGGCAGCCTTTCGAGGTCAAATACCGGAGTTTTCGGTATCTCGGGTAGCTTCGGCGAGCCAGAGGCTCGGAAATTAAACTGTAGCTGTAGTCGGACGGCCTCGCTCCAATCGTCTCCCAATTCTACGCGCAGCAATACGCGCGAATACCTCACCGGCAGGTCAATCCGCTTCACTTGCGGGGAAAGCTCGACTTTCGATCCCCTCAAACAGATCGCGAATTCGCCGTCAGGCTTATTCGGAAAGAGGCGTTCATTGATATTGGCGAGAGTTTCGTCCCATCCGTTTAGGAATTGGACCGTGTAGTACCGTCCCACAATCTTAGGCACGGTCACAATCGTGCAGCTATTCTCGGCGGTCGCTACCCAAGCTTCCGAGTACGCCACATCGAGATTTGGATTTGGCCAATCCACCGAGCCGGGCTTTCGGTGCACCAGTTCGTTCCACTTGAAACCTTCCTGAAAGTCGAGTTGCTGCTGTCGCAATACTAAGAGGCGGGTGAAAAGATACACCCAAGCATCGGCGACATCCTGATCCGATACGCGGCTCTGTGCAAAAGTCTGATAGGGCTGGACCAAGCAACAGGCCAAAATCGCGAACACCGAGAGAAGCTTTCGCATCGGTGCCACCCTCTAGGTCTTGTGGAACGTTAGGTTAAGCCGACAACTGAAAGATAACAAATTTCGCCTCTGGGCCAAAGTGGTTGCAGTTACAGGGAGGCGATGCGTCCTACTCAATGTCCGCTGTGCCCCAATTCGGCATCGCTGCGAAATGACGGCGATGGGCCGATTCCGTTGAAAAAGGGCGGCAGTAATCCGATGTATTGGCGTCAGCGGCGATGCGGCCGAGCGGCTGT
>NZ_JBANAZ010000118.1:0-15269 GCF_059803455.1 Bradyrhizobium sp. UFLA05-108
TGCGACGATGTCCGTGCTGTACTGCTCTCATCCAAAGACGTACCGTGCGGATGATTTTATGACACAGTAAGATTAGGACCCGATCTGCACCGCAAACGTTGATAAGGGTCATCGAAGGCGCACCATGGAAACACTCTCTGCGTATCTCGACCGGAAGCACGAGGAACTTGCATTGTTGAATGGCTGCCTTGCGAAGCCTCTGGCGCTGCGAAAGCCGGTTGCGGTCGTAGAGGTGATCGAACAGAAATTCCGCCTCGCCGCGGCGCTGAAGGCCGAACACGCCCTGCACGACTGGGCGCGCACGGAAACCGACTGGGCACATTGGGGGCGGCTGCGGGCCGGTCCGTTCGAGTTCAGCTACGATTACCAGCGTGCCGATCTCGAAGTCCGCGGTCCTCCGTTCTACGACGTCGAGGACGCCGCGACGTCGGGGACCATCTATACGTCGTCGGGCATGGCAGCGATAGCAGCGCTGCTGCTGGGCTCGGCCCGCGTGATCCCGAACGCAGACATCCTGGTCCTGCCCGGCTCCTATAGCGAGACCATCGAGCTGATCGACCGCCATGCCCGACATCTGCGTCTCGTGGCGCTGCATCGCGCGCCCGGTGAATTCGTGTCTCGCGCGGACCGGCCGAAAATTCTTCTCTTCGATTCCTGTGCGCCGGCCGCCGCCTTCGAGGCTACGCTGCGCTGCGAAGCGGGCGGGCTCGATCTCATCATCTTCGACACGACGTGCTTCTCGATCGGCTCGGGACGGGTCCGCCGCGTGCTGGGCTGGGCTCGTCGCCGGCACATTCCCGTCGTCCTCGTGCGCAGCCACACCAAGCTCGACTCCCTCGGCCTGGAATACGGCCGGCTCGGCTCTGCGACATTCATGGACCCCGACGACAGCGTGGGCGCGAAGGGCCCGCAATTGCTGGCCGAGTTGAAGACGGAAATGCGTGATGCCGTACGGCTGTTCGGCGGCGCGGCCCTGCCGGCGCATTTTCCGCCCTATGTCGGTACGAAAGCCTACCGCGTGCTGACCGACCGGCGCGTCGCGGCCATTTTGCGCAACGGTCGGCGAACAGCCCGCTGTTTTGCAGCGGCGCTTCCCGGCTCATCGGCGGAGCTGCATTTCGCCCATGGGCT
The DNA here is from genome assembly GCF_059803455.1 of Bradyrhizobium sp. UFLA05-108. Taxonomy (NCBI): domain Bacteria; kingdom Pseudomonadati; phylum Pseudomonadota; class Alphaproteobacteria; order Hyphomicrobiales; family Nitrobacteraceae; genus Bradyrhizobium; species Bradyrhizobium sp. UFLA05-108. The sequence goes on from NZ_JBANAZ010000118.1 coordinate 1,132, forward strand.
CTACGTGACGCTCGCGCCGAAGCGCGGCATGGACGAGCAGCAGGTCCGGCAGATCGCTGTGGATCTGTCGGGCGACCTGAGCAGAGCCGGATTGCCGCTTCGCCACGCCGGAAGCTTCGGCTTTGATTTCGGTGCGACGGAATGGTTCCACGACACGACCAGCAATCGCTATGTCGTCAGGATCGCTGTGCCGGATCTGCCGACGCCGCTGTGGGACGAGGTCGCTCAGGCGGTGGCGCGCTGGTGGTCGTCGCGTGAGCAGGACTTTCCCGGGTGCGCTCTGCCCGCCAACGCACCCGCATAGACTCACGACTCGTCTGGACTCCTCGGCCCCGGTGAAAGGCGCTAAGGTGCGTTCAAAGGGGAATCTGCGTCGTGGAATCGTTTCCGGATCAGAAGGCCAGGTCGCGTCGACGACCGGTCATCGTTCTCGTGCTCCTGTCTCTCCTCCTGATAGCTTGCTTCGTCGCCATCTATTACGCCGGCGATCTGTCGAAGTATCAGGCCGTCGTTTCCGCCAAGGAGACTCGCACCGCCTTGCGCGACGTGACCGCTGCAGACCAGCTCGATCAGGTCGTCAAGCTGCACCCTTCCAATAAGCTGCTCAGGCTGCTTGCCCTCGCAAACAGCAACGCGATTGAGATCGATGCCGTCACGGGTAAGCTGCTGGGCGAAGTCGAGCCGAAACCGCTGCCCAAGCTCGGCGATCTCGGCGCATCCAGCCGCAGTGACCTTGACGGACTGCGCCGCGATCTCAAGAACGCAGAAAGCAATGCAGCAGGTTTGGCGCCTCGTTACGCCGAGATGATCAAGACCACGCGTGACAGGATCGAAAACGACGCGCGCTCGCTGAACCTCGGGGATGAGCAGCTCTCCGGTTTCATGGCGCTGATCGATGAGCAGCATGCGGCATGGACCGCGCTCACCTCGAAGGCGCTGGCCGCGCGGGCGGACTATTACAATGCTTTCGATAAATGTGTCGCGCTTCTAGTCCGCGAGTTCGGGGTCTACAAGGTCGCGAACGGTCAGTTCATCTTTCCCTTCCAGTCCACGGCGGACGGCTACAATCGCGCCGCGAGCGCCATGGCCGATGCGGCCAAACGCAGTTCCGAACTCGACGACGAAAGGAAGAGCCTGCGACAGTCACAGTTCGCCAAATGGAAGGCATTCGTCGACGGCTAGATCGCGATGAGATTAAGACGAGCGGCTGAGCCTGTCGCCCAGCGGGAGAGGTGCCCGGGGCTCGCACCGATTCAACCAAAACTCATCCCGCTTTAGCGCCTCACGGCCTGCCCCGCTGACTTGCCCGACGTACCAAATCCGTCCGGCACCCGAAGCGACCTGCCGACCGCCGCGCTACTTTGCATGGGGTTGTTTTCGAGATTTTTGGTTGGGCGCGCCGCGGCCGTACCCCGCCACCGCCTCTGCAAGACCAGATCGCCCGCATTCGCATTCGCGGGCGATCATAGCGGGATGCGAGGCAATAGCTCTGCTGTGTGCCCCTACCCGATCACGTGCCCGAACTTGTTCGACTTCGGGAAGCCCTTCGGCGGCAGGCGGCCGGCGTCGGCGCGGGTGCCCTGCCACTCGGCGAGTTCCTTCATGGTCGCCGAGAACTCGCGGCCGGCGGAGTCCTTCCAGGTCAGTCCTGCCTTGGCGTCGAACACGGCGATGTCGGATAGGCCGCCGTCCTTGTACTTCTGCAACCGTACGCCGCGACCGCGGGCCATTTCCGGCACCTGGTCAAGCGGGAAGATCAGCATCTTCCGGTTCTCGCCGATGACCGCGATGGTGTCGCCGAGCACCTCCGTGATCGCGCGCGCCTCGTTCGGCATGTCGACGTTGAGAACCTGCTTGCCCTTCTTCGTGGTGCCGACGCAGTCGTCCTCGTTGACGACGAAGCCCTGGCCCTCGTGGCTCGCGACCAGGAATTTGCGACCGCCCTTGTTGACGAACAGCGTCACCGGCGCGGCTTCCGGCTCGAGATCGATGAACTGGCGGATCGGCTCGCCGTGGCCGCGGCCGCCCGGAAGCTTCGCTACGTCGATCGAGAAGAACTTGCCGTTGGTCGCGAACAGCAGGAGCTTCGAGGTCGTCTCGGCGAAGAACGCAAAGCCGAGCTTGTCGTCCTGCTTGAAGGCAAGCCCCGACAAATCCTCGACATGGCCTTTCATCGTCCGGATCCAGCCCTTGTCGGAGACGACGACGGTGACCGGCTCGCGCTCGACGAAGGCTTCCTCGATCGCGGCAAGGTCATGCTCGGGCGCATCCGCAAAGGTGGTGCGGCGCTTGCCGAGCGGCGTCTTGGGCCCGAACATGTCGCGGACCTTGCCGACCTGCTCGCCGACCTTCTTCCACTGCTCGGCTTCGGAGGCGAGCAGCGCATTGATGCCCTTGAGTTCGCCGCGGAGATTCTTGTCCTCGGTGCGGATCTCCATCTCTTCGAGCTTGCGCAGAGAGCGCAGCCGCATGTTGAGGATGGCCTCGGCCTGCACCTCGGTGAGCTTGAACGCCTTCATCAGCTCGGGCTTCGGCTCATCCTCGGTGCGGATGATCTTGATCACCTTGTCGATGTTCAGATAGGCGATCAGGAAGCCGCCGAGAACTTCGAGGCGGTGCTCGATCTGCACCTTGCGATAATTGCTGCGGCGGATCAGCACGTCGCGCAGATGGTCGAGCCATTCACGCAGGGCTTCGGCAAGGCCGACGACCTTGGGGATGCGGCCCTTGATCAGCACGTTGAGGTTCAGCGGAATCTTGCTTTCGAGCTCGGTCAGCCGGAATAGCGATTCCATCATCAAGGCGGGATCGACGTTCTTCGACTTCGGTTCGATGACGAGACGGACGTCTTCAGCGGATTCGTCGCGGACCTCGCCGACGAGCGGCAGCTTCTTCTGGTCCAGAAGCTCGGAAATCTTCTCGACCAGCCGCGATTTCTGCACCAGCCACGGGATCTCGGTGACCACGACCACCCAGGTGCCGCGGGCGCCCTCCTCCTGCTCCCATTTGGAGCGGACACGGAAGGAGCCGCGGCCGGTGGTGTAGGCTTCCGCGATCGCCTGCTTGGAATCGACAATGATGCCGCCGGTCGGGAAGTCCGGGCCCTTCACCCACTTGAGAAGCGACTTGGACTTCGCGTCGGGCTTCTCGATCAGATGCAGGGCCGCGTCGCAGAGCTCGGCCGCATTGTGCGGCGGGATCGAGGTCGCCATGCCGACCGCGATGCCCTGCGCGCCGTTGGCGAGCAGGTTCGGGAAGCCGCCGGGCAGGACCACCGGCTCCTTGGACTGGCCGTCGTAATTGGCACGGAATTCGACACCGTCCTCGTCGATGCCATCGAGCAGAAGCCGCGCGACGTCGGTCATGCGGGCTTCGGTGTAACGGTAAGCGGCGGGGTTATCGCCGTCGATATTGCCGAAATTGCCCTGGCCGTCGACCAGCGGATAGCGCGAGGAGAAATCCTGCGCGAGGCGCACCATGGCGTCGTAGATCGCCTGGTCGCCGTGCGGATGGAAGGAGCCCATCACGTCGCCGACGATCTTGGCCGATTTCTTGAAGCCGGCGCCCGGGTCCAGCCGGAGCAGGCGCATGCCATAGAGGATGCGCCGGTGCACCGGCTTCAGCCCATCGCGCGCATCCGGCAGCGCGCGGTGCATGATGGTGGACAGTGCATAGGCGAGATAGCGCTCTTCGAGCGCATCGCGCAGCGGCACCTCGTGAATTTCGGCCGGCTTTTCCGGCGGTACCTGTCGTTTTCCCATGGGGAGGCGTTAAACCGAGACGCTGAATCGGGCAAGCTGCGAATCAAAGCGCGCGATTTGACAGGCTAACCTCCTCACAGAAAAAGGATTTGCTGGCCGATTGAGATCAGGCTCGCGCCGCCTCCGCCGCTTCGGATCGCAAGTCGCGGAAGCGAAACCGGCGAGGATCAGTTGATTCCCCGTAGCTATTACTGCCCGGCCCAGCCTGCGGTCACGGTCTGGCTCTTGGCCTGTGCAGGGGTCGGCGCATTGGCCAGACAGCGCCGCGCGGTCTCGATTTCCGCGTCCGTTGCGCCGTGGGATCGCGCCCATGTCTCTGCGGCGGCCGCCGAATATTTCGCAACATAATACCGCACGACGGTGCAGGAGGCGCGGCGAAACAGGCCCGGCTGCTCACCAGCCATTGCGTCCGGCGCCAGCGCGAGCAGCGCGGCGGAGACCACCAATCCTTTGATCATGCGGAATTCCCCAGTGGAAACAATGCGGCAAACCGACTGTGCGCGATTTGGTTCCTTTTTTCACCGGCCGATCAGGCAGGGCAGAGGCGCGCTTCGCTCATGGCGAGGCGATCGCCCTCGCCTGCTGCCGGGTCAGCGCATTGAGAAAACCGCTTCTGGCGTCTGAATGGCCCTGCCCGCGCGGCTCCAGCACGTGGCGGAGCAGGAACCGGCCGGTGAGCCGAAAGCCATCCTGGAGGTCCTGGTCCGTGAGCTCGCTCGCCGCCTCGCCCTGCCGCAGGAAGGGCGGCAGGCGCAACAGCCGGTCCCGCCATGGCTCGCCGGCGGAGCGCGACACCGCACCGCCGGATTTCGGCGAGACGTAGATCAGGTCCGTGGTCTCGCCGGTTACCGCGCAATTCTCCAGCGCGAGGCCGAAGCCGAGTTCGGCGAGCATCGCGAGCTCGAAATGGATGATGTGCACGGCGGCTCCGCCGATATCGTCGAAGTCATCGAGCGCGTGCTCGAGCTGTGCAAAAATCTCCTCATGCGGATCGCGCTCGGGCAACAGCCGCGCGAGCGAGGCCAGATGCGTGACGCCATAGACGCCGTGCGAGGACGCGAGCAGCCCCGCAGCCCGCAACCGCAGGCCTTCGATCGCATAGGTGCCGAGATGCTCGTCGAGCCGCGCCCGCCACACCGCGCGCACGCTGTTGCCGGGCTGGAGCAGCGGCCGCATCCGCGAACTGGCGCCGCCGCGCACGAGCCCGAGATGCCGCCCGCGCGCGCGCGTCAGGAGCTCGACGATGGCGCTGGTCTCGCCATGCCGCCGCACACCCAGCACGATGCCGTCGTCGGTCCATTCCATGGGATGAAGTTTAGCGGATTTCGAGCTTCGATCGTAGGGTGGATTAGCCGAAGACGTAATCCACCGATGGCGCCGGTGGATTACGCTCCGCTAATCCACCCTACGCATCTCTAGGCGTTGAACCAGCCCTGCGCGTCGCCGGTGAAGGAGAAATACAAGCCGATCGCCGTCAGCACGCAGGACACGATCTCGATGCCGCTGTCGAGCTCGACTCCCTTCTCGCCGATGATCTGCGCGAGCGAGATCACCGAGAGCACGAGGGCCGCCGCCAGCACCCAGCGCGGCCAGTTCTTGCGCTTTTGCGCCGCCAGCCAGACGAAATAGACCAGCAGAAGGATCATCCCGCCGGCGATCAGCGTCGCGGTCGTGATCATCTGGTCCGTCATGTCGGGGTTCGGCGTGCGGTCCTGGAACGCAACCGACAGCGCATCCAGCATCAGCGATGCGTAGAGCAGCACTTCGAAGCGCAGGACGTTGCGGGGCACGCTCATCACCAACCCATCTTCTTCTTGTTTCTTCTTGTTCATTCTTTGGGGAATTCCAGGCCCATTTCCCGATAGCGATCGGGATCGTCGCCCCAGTTCTCGCGCACCTTGACGAACAGGAAGAGATGCACGGGCACGCCGAGAATGTCGATGAGCTCTCTTCGCGCTTCCGCGCCGATCGACTTGATGGTGGCGCCGCCCTTGCCGAGCACGATCTTGCGCTGGCTCTCGCGCTCGACGAAGATCGTCTGCTCGATGCGCACCGAGTTGTCCTTGCGCTCCTCCCATTTGTCGGTCTCGACCGTGGACTGGTAGGGCAATTCCTGGTGCAGCTTCTGATAGATCTTTTCCCGCGTGATCTCGGCAGCGAGCTGCCGCATCGGCGCATCCGACATCTGGTCCTCAGGGTAGAGGAAGGGACCTGCCGGCACCATCTCGGCAAGCGCGTGCCGGATGTCGTCGACGCCATCGCCCGACAGCGCCGAGATCATGAAGGTCTTTGCAAAGCGAATGCGCTCGTTTGCGGCCTGCGCCAGCGCGAGGAGCTTCTCGCGCTGGACCAGGTCGACCTTGTTGAGCACCAGGATCTTCTCGTGCGCGACGCTCGCGACCTTGGCGAGGATCGCTTCTGCCTCCTCGTCGAGGCCAGCCTTGGCGTCGAGCAGCACGCAGACGAGATCGGCGTCATGCGCGCCGCTCCAGGCGGTCGACACCATGGCCCGATCGAGCCGCCGCTTCGGCGAGAAGATGCCGGGCGTATCGACCAGAATCACTTGCGCATTGTCCTCGATGACGATGCCGCGGATCAGCGCCCGCGTCGTCTGCACCTTGCGCGAGACGATCGTGACCTTGGCGCCGACCAGCGCATTCACCAGGGTCGACTTGCCGACATTGGGGGCGCCGATCAGCGCCACGAAGCCGCAGCGTGTGGCGGGCGGCGTCGCCGCTTCGCTCGTCTCAGCCGTCATTGCCGCCGCCAACACCTTCGCGTTCGATCATGACGGAGGCCGCAACCTTCTCCGCCGCGCGCTTGCTGCCCCCGATGCCTTCCGCCGATGCCAGCCCCGGCAGATCCACGGCGACGCGGAACTGCGGATCGTGATGCGGCCCGGTGCGCTCGACCTCGCGATAAACCGGCGTCGGCAAGCCCTTCCCCTGCGCCCATTCCTGGAGCACGGTCTTGGGGTCGCGTAGCGGCCGCCGCGGCTTGTGCATGCGCTCGGTCCAGTTGCGCTTGACGAACTCAGCCGCGGCCGCATGCCCGCCATCGAGATAGATGGCGCCGATCACGGCTTCACAGATGTCGCCGAGCACGGACTTGCGCAAGCGGGCGTCGGCGGCAGGGCCGACGCTGCCGAGCTTGATGTCCTCGACGAGGCCCAGCAACTTCGCAACATCAGCACAGCTCTCCTTGCGCACGAGCTCGGCGAGCCGCTTCGACAGCTCGCCTTCATCCGCACTTGGGAAGGCGTGATAGAGCATGTCGGAGACGACGAGCCCGAGCACGTGGTCGCCCAGGAATTCCAGCCGCTGGTAGCTGTCGCCGCGCTTGCGCCCGGACTTTAGCGCGGACACGTGCGTGATCGCCTGGATCAGCAGGTTCGGATCGGCAAAATTGTGACCGATGCGCGCCTCGAGCGCCGCGTTCGCGCCCTTGGCCTTGCCGCTCCGCGCCCGCTTCTTCTTCGCGGGAGCTTTGGGAGCAGCTTCGGCGTCAGGGCTCGCAGCGGCCTCGATCGGTTGGATTGCGATGTCCTTGGCTTCGTCTTTCATCGGACGATTTTGAACATTCGGTTCCAGCGCACCGCCCAGGGCCAGCGCCAGAACATCCAGGCGTGCTCGCCTTCGGCGATGGAGAAGAAGATCATCTGGGCACGGCCGATCAGGTTCTCCTGCGGCACGTAGCCCACCGCCGACTGCACGCGGCTGTCGGTCGAGTTGTCACGGTTGTCGCCCATCATGAAGAAGTGGCCGGCCGGCACCGTGTAGACGTTGGTGTTGTCGTAGAAGCCGTTGTCGACGCAGTCGAGCGTCTCATAGGTGACGCCGTTCGGTAGCGTCTCCTTCCAGCGCTTCACCCGCGCAGTGGCATCCGACGAGCCGCAGGGGTCTTCGCCGACGAAGTCGCTCAAGCGTTCGCGCTGCACGGGCACGTCATTGATGTAGAGCAGCCCTTCCTTCATCTGGACACGGTCGCCGGGCAGCCCGATCACGCGCTTGATGTAGTCGGTGGTGTCGTCCTTCGGCAGCCGGAACACGACGATGTCGCCGCGGTTCGGGTCCGAGCCGAAAACGCGTCCCGAGAACAGTGGCGGCGAGAACGGGATGGAGTAATGGCTATAGCCATAGGAATATTTCGACACGAACAGGTAATCGCCGACGAGCAGCGTCGCCTTCATCGAGCCGGAGGGGATGTTGAACGGCTGGAACAGGAAGGTGCGGATCACCAGCGCGATCAGGAGAGCGTGGATGACGACCCGGACGGTTTCGCCGAGGCCGCTCTCAGATTTGGTTCCTGAAGTCACGCTCATTGCTTTCCCAATTCCGGTCCCGCGGTCACGAAACGCCCATTCCCGCGCATAGCCCCGCCGCTTTGCGGCGTAAGGAGATTGTCCTGATTCTGATAATGAGGACCAATTCCGGCGTAAAGCCGAATTCACTCCGGCCGATTTTGCGCCGGCGAACTTTTAGACGGTTGTCGGCAGCCGCGCAATGAAGGGCCGCATCAACAATATGCAAGACACTGATCTAATTGAATTATTTTAATTTTTCGGCCCACAAATCAAGGTTTTGCCTCCGGCACGGCTGAAATGATCACGAAGGCCTGGGCGAGCGGCCAGTCGTCGGTGATCGACAGGTCGATCCGCGCCTCGAAGCCCTCCGGCGTCAGCACCTTCAGCCGGGCCAGCGCCCCACCGGTCAGTTGCATGGTCGGCCGCCCTCCGGGCAGGTTGACCACTCCCATGTCGCGCCACCAGACGCCACGCCGGATGCCGGTCCCCAGCGCCTTGGAGCAGGCCTCCTTGGCGGCGAACCGCTTGGCATAGGTCGCCACGACCATCTTCTCGCTCTTGGCGCGGCGCTCCGCCTTGGCACGTTCGGCCTCGGTGAAAATGCGGTCGAGGAAACGCTCGCCATGGCGTTCGATCACCTTGGCGACGCGGGTAATGTCGATCAGGTCGGAGCCGATGCCGATGATCATGCCTTGCTCCGGCCGCGGTCCATCGCGGCGCGCATGCTGCGCACCGTCTCGGCAAGGCCAACGAAGAGTGCCTCGCCGATCATGTAGTAGCCGATGTTCAGCTCGACGATTTCGGGCAGGCCTGCGATCTTCTCCGCCGTCGCATAATCGAGCCCGTGGCCGGCATGGACCTCGAGGCTCGCGGCGCGCGCCAGCCTCGCGCCGGCCACGATGCGCTGCCATTCGGCCTCGGCCTTGTCAGCGTGTCCGTCGACCACGGCGTCGCACCACGCACCGGTATGGATCTCGATCACGGGCGCGCGCAGTCGCGCCGCCATCTCGATCTGCTGGGGATCGGCGGCGATGAACAGCGATACGCGGATGCCGGCGTCGTTCAGCCGCGCGATGAAGGGCGCGAGTGCATTGTGCTGTCCGACCACATCGAGCCCGCCTTCGGTCGTCACCTCCTGGCGGCGCTCCGGCACCAGGCACACCGCATGCGGCTTGGTGGCGAGCGAGATGCGCAGCATGTCGTCGGTCGCCGCCATCTCGAAATTCAGAGGTTTTGAGATTTCCGCCTTCAGTCGCGCCATGTCCTCGTCGCGAATATGCCGGCGGTCTTCGCGCAAGTGGGCGGTGATGCCATCGGCACCGGCCTCGATCGCCAGCAAAGCAGCGCGCACCGGATCGGGATTGCAGCCGCCCCGCGCGTTGCGCAGGGTCGCGACATGGTCGACATTGACGCCAAGGCGAAGCGGAGGAACGGACATAGCGAGGCTCACGTAATCGGAAGGACAGGCAAACTCGGCTATCCATTAACACGTTCAACGCGGGCGACGACCGCCTTCGCGCGCAATTGGGCTATGATCGCGCTCAGGTGCTTCAGGTCGTATACCTCGAGATCGATGGTCGTCTCGGTGAAGTCCGGCGAGCGGCGCTGCATGCTGATATTGTCGATATTGCCGTCATGCTCAGCGATCACGGTCGCAATCTGCGCAAGCGCGCCTGGCTCGTTGACGTTCTCGACCTTGATGCGGGCCGGGAAACGCTGCGGAGTGGTGTCTTCGATGTCCCAGCGTACGTCGAGCCAGCGCTCCGGTTCCTCCTCGAAATCCTTCAAGGCCGGCGCCTGGATCGGATAGATGGTGATGCCCTCGCCCGGGGTGACGATACCGACGATGCGATCGCCCGGCACGGCGCCGCCGTTCGGCGCGAACTTCACCGGCAGGTCGGAGTTGATGCCGCGGATCGGGATCGCAGCCGGAGGGCGTGGCGTCCCCGGCACCACGGTCTCCTTGAGCTTGGCGGCCAGCCCCTTCTTGGCGTAGCGCCCGACCCGCTCTTCCTTGTAGTCGGGATACATGGCCCGCGCGACGTCGGAGGCCTTGATCTCGCCCCGGCCGACCGCCGCCATCACGTCCTCGATCGAGGAGCGGGCAAGGCGCGGCAGCGCCCCCTTCAGCTTGTCGTCGGCGTAGTCGATCTTGGCCCGCTCGAACAGGCGCTCGACGATACGCCGGCCAAGGCCAGCATATTGGTCGCGGACTGCGGTGCGTGTGGCGCGCCGGATCGCCGCGCGCGCCTTGCCGGTGACGGCAAGCGATTCCCAGGCCGACGGCGGCGCCGATTGAGCCTCTGAGGTCAGAACCTCAACCTCGTCGCCATTCTGCAGCTCCGAGGACAGTGGCGCGAACTTGCCGTTGATCTTGCAGCCCACGGCGCTGTTACCGACATCGGTGTGCACCGCATAGGCGAAGTCGATCACATTGGCATGGCGCGGTAGCGCGATCAGTTTGCCCTTCGGGGTGAAGCAGAACACCTGATCGTGGAATAATTCGAGCTTGGTGTGCTCGAGGAATTCCTCGGGATTGGTGCTCTCAGAGAGAATTCCGACGGTGTGGCGCAGCCAGGCAAACGCATTGGACTCGCGCTTCAGGAATTCCGTCGGCGATCCGACACCCTCCTTGTAGAAGACATGCGCGGCGATGCCGCGCTCGGCGATCTGGTCCATCTCCTCGGTGCGGATCTGGAGCTCGACACGCTGGTTGCCCGGGCCGATCACCGTGGTGTGGATCGACCGATAGTCGTTCTGCTTGGGGGTCGAGATGTAGTCCTTGAAGCGACCCGGCACGACCGGCCAGGTGGTATGGACGATGCCGAGCGCGCGGTAGCAGGCCTCGACGTCGTTGACCACGACACGGAAGCCGAAGATGTCGGACAATTGCTCGAAGCCGACCGACTTGCGCTCCATCTTGGTCCAGATCGAGAACGGCTTCTTGCGGCGACCGTAGACGCGCGCACCAAGGCCCCTGTGGCGCAGATTGTTGGAGAGCTGAGCCTCGATCTCGCCGATCAAATTGCGGTTGCGCTCTGCCAGCCCATCGAGCCGCTGCATCACCACGTTGTAGGCTTCGGGATCGAGGGTGCGGAAGGACAGGTCCTCCAGCTCCTCACGCATCTCCTGCATGCCCATGCGGCCCGCGAGAGGCGCGTAGATGTCGAGCGTCTCCTCGGCGATCCGGCGCCGAGATTCCGGCCGCACGAATTCCAGCGTGCGCATGTTGTGCAGGCGGTCGGCGAGCTTGACCAGGAGAACGCGGACGTCGTCGGCGATCGCCAGCAGGAGCTTGCGCAGGTTCTCGGCCTGCTTGGCCTCGCGCGATACCAGCTCCAGCCGCTTCAGCTTGGTCAGGCCCTCGACCAGCGCACCGATCTCGGGGCCGAAGATCTGATCGATCTCGGCACGGGTCGCCTCGGTGTCCTCGATCGTGTCGTGCAATAGCGCCGCGACGATGGTGGCGTCGTCGAGCTTCAGGTCGGTGAGGATCGCCGCCACTTCGAGCGGATGGGAGAAGTACGGGTCGCCCGAGGCGCGGGTCTGCGAACCGTGCGCCTTCATCGCGTAGACATAGGCGCGGTTCAGCAAGTCTTCGTTGGTGTGGGGGTTATAGGACCTGACGCGCTCGACGAGGTCATATTGCCGCATCATGCGCGCCCGCGGCTTTGGAGGCCGCGTCGTCGGCGCAGTCGGGGCCACGGCGACCGATTCGGTCGCGGCCTCCATCTGCGTAAATTTGCGACGCCGATACACCATCTCTGCCCGCGTCTTCCTGCCTTCAAACGAACCAGAAAATGGCCCGTTGTATACATCCTAACGCCAATCGTGCGCGTGTCCGACACAATCGGAAACGGCACTCGCAAGCGCGCTGTGCCGGCGCTATGGTAACCACGAAAAGGTCAACAAAAGCAAAGGCCCGAACGCGGGTTCGGGCCTTTGATGAAATCAAAATTTCGTCGGTGCGGCGCGAGGACGATTACTCGTCCTCCTCGGGCTGCTCCTCCGGCGGTGCGAGGCCCTCGAGGCCCTTCAGGAGCTCCTCTTCCGTCATGCGCTCGACAGCAACCTCGGTATCGTCGGCATCGACGCTGGCGCCAGCGGAACCGATCAAAGGCACGGTATCGGGCTCAGGCTCGTCCACCTCGACGAATTTCTGCAAGGAGTGGACCAGCTCCTCGCGCAGATCCTCCGGCGAAATGGTCTGGTCGGCAATTTCGCGCAAAGAGACAACAGGGTTCTTGTCGTTATCCCGGTCAACCGTTAGTTGTGAACCGGATGAAATCATGCGGGCGCGGTGGGCGGCCAGCAGGACGAGGTCAAACCGGTTGTCGACCTTGTCGATACAATCTTCTACGGTGACGCGAGCCATTAGACTGTCGCTCCGCTCTAGGGTGGGTCAAAACATGTGGATGATGCGGGCTAGTTATAGAGGCCGGGGCGGTTTCGCAAGATCATTTTGTGATTTGGCCTCGCCAAACGCCTTTGATAACCCCACATTGGGGCTAGAATCGGCGTTTCCCGGGTCGCCAAGGAGGGCGGCGCCGGACGGGCCGACCGCCACAACTATACCTTGGTTTGCCCTGAATTCTCCGGATTTACGGTTTCGACGGGTTTTGGCAGCTTCTTGACCTGCGCGGATTGCTGCCGTCGCGCCAACAATAAAACGATTGAACACGAACACTACGCGAGCAACTGAATGTCACCTTCTCCAACCAACAAGATCGCGCTCTTCATCGATGGAGCCAATCTGTACGCGACGGCAAAAACGCTGGGCTTCGATATCGACTACAAGCGCCTGCTGAAGGAATTCCAGAGCCGGGGGACGCTTCTGCGCGCTTTCTACTACACCGCCATCATCGAGGATCAGGAATACTCTTCGATACGTCCCCTCATCGACTGGCTCGACTACAACGGCTACACCGTCGTCACCAAGGCCACGAAGGAATTCATCGACGCCAGCGGCCGCCGCAAGGTCAAGGGCAACATGGATATCGAGCTCGCGGTAGACGCCATGGAACTCGCCGAGCACATTGACCAGATGGTGCTGTTCTCCGGTGACGGCGATTTCCGCTCGCTGGTCGAGGCCGTACAGCGCCGCGGCGTGCGCGTCACCGTCATCTCCACCATTGCCAGCCAGCCGCCGATGATCGCCGACGAGCTGCGCCGCCAGGCCGACGTCTTCACCGATCTCGTCGAGCTCCAGTCCAAGCTTGGTCGCGACCCGTCCGAACGCCCTGCTCCGCGCGAGCGTGGCGACCGCGAAGCACGTCATCACGCCCCGCAATTCCTCCAGCGCGCGACCACGATGGCGCCGAGGGGCGATGACGACTTCGACGAGTGAAGCGCCCCGGTTAAGCCGCCAGGCCCCCACCGTCGTACCCGACCGTGACTGCCCGCTCTGTCCGCGTCTGGTGGCCTTTCGCGAGGCGAACCGGACACGCGAGCCGTCCTGGCACAACGCGCCGGTTGCGCCGTTCGGCGACGTCAAGGCACGCCTCTTGATCGTCGGTCTCGCACCCGGGATGCAGGGCGCCAACCGCACGGGGCGCCCATTCACGGGCGACTATGCCGGTGACCTGCTCTACGCAACGCTGATCGAATACGGATTTGCCAAGGGGACCTATCGGGCACGGCCCGACGACGGCCTGAAGCTGGTTGACTGCCGGATCGCCAATGCGGTGCACTGCGTGCCGCCGCAGAACAAGCCGCTGCCGGCAGAGATCAACACCTGCCGCCGCTTCCTCGCCGCGAATCTCGAGACGATGCCGAACCTGCGTGCCATCGTCGCGCTGGGACGAATTGCGCACGATACCGTGCTGAAGCCGCTGGGCCTGAAAGGCGCGCAGGCGCCGTTCGGTCACGGCGCTGTGCACCAGGCGGGCGCACTCCGGCTGTACGACAGCTATCACTGCTCCCGCTACAACACGAACACCGGCGTGCTCACGCCGGACATGTTCCGCAAGGTGTTTTCGAAGGTGAAGGCCGATCTCGACTAATCTTACTGTGTCATAAAATCATCCGCACGGTACGTCTTTGGATGAGAGCAGTACAGCACGGACATCGTCGCA
>NZ_JBANAZ010000119.1:0-14005 GCF_059803455.1 Bradyrhizobium sp. UFLA05-108
TGCCCGCCGTACGTCACGCCATCGTCGATCTCATCCTTCGGCCGCCGTCTCAACGGTGTCCATACTGCCGAAAAAAAATCCTTGAAAAACACTGGCGCAAACAGATTCTGCCAAAGTAGTGATAGGCCGTGTAGCCATAAACCGTTGGCGTGATGCGACGAAGGCCCCGTCCGCTTTGCCCCGTTGGCGATCAAGATCGCGCGGCCGCGAGAACATGTCGCGAAGGCCCAGAACCGGAAAATCTCGCACGTTCCGCGGCGTCTTTTTTGTAGGGAACACACGCACGATCATTTGGGGAAACTCGTCGCTCGAACGGCCAATCGCATTGACCAACCGCGTTATGGACGGCCTCCGACGGCAGCATCGACATCAACCGTGTGCAAACATCTTGCAGCGCAGCTACGGAACAACGTTACATCTGAGAGATCCGCGGAACGAAAAGGGGCGTCAGTCTTTCTCTGCCCTTTGGGAGGTGCCCATGACTTCTCAGGCCACGGAAGGCGCATGTGCGTTCGCCTGGCGGAACTACTTGCTGCTCCACAGCGGTGTCAGCGAGAACGACAACAGGCGTTCCGCCCTCTATCGCTACGTCACCAACCTGCGTGACACCGGCCAATATGATTTTGACCTCTTGCAAATAGCGGCAGTCGCTTACTTGAAAAACCTGGACGCACTGCAAGACGACGGAGCGGCGAGACGCGCGGCAGATCGAGTGTTGGCCGAGCGCCTGGAAGCACGCAGTGCGCAACCGACACTTGGCTTCAGCCCATAACACCAGAGCGAAGGAGCGAACAGCATGGCAGATCAGACCGCTAACCCAAACCGTTTCGCGCGTGACCCACAGAGCCGCATCACCGCAGTCACAGCAATCGGCATGAATGCGTTGAAGCCAGTCATGCACTTCCAGGTCTCAATGCTGAGGATGTGGGCCGATAGCATCGAGAGGTTCGCGGGCAATTACCAAAAGGATTTGGAAGAAGCCGCGACCGAGGTAAAGGAACAGTCAGACAAGGAACGCGCCGCGTAAATCGACGCGATTTGTGAGGTGTTCTCTTTGTGAGGTGTTCTCCAAGAGCAGCGGCAAGAGCGGCGGCGTATCCGGCCGCCGCTCGAGGCGATGAGCGGGCTAGCGAATGGACCGATCAAATGCCGAGCACACTCTGGTAGGCGAACAGAGCCGGAACTCCGCCAGTATGAACGAAAACAACATCCGTGTCGGGTTGCCATCGCTTCGCCCGAACGAGCGCGATCAGGCCGGCCAATCCTTTCCCGGAGTAGACTGGATCTAGGGTCAAGGCTTCGAGCGCTCCTGCAAGCTTGATGGCCTCGATGGTCGCCGCATGCGGCACGCCATAAGCCGGACCAGCGTGCCCGGCGACGACCTCGACATCGTTCTCGTCGAAATCGGCGCGGATCAAATCGGCTGCGGCTCTTGCGTAGGCGATAACGTCGGAACGCACGCGCTCCGGTTCGGCATCGATGTCGATGCCGATGATCCGCGTCTTGGGCATCGCAACCGATGCCCCGACAACAAGACCGGCCTGTGTTCCCGCGCTGCCGGTGCAATGCACGATCGCGGCGGGGCGAATGCTGAGCCCCCGCGACTGCTCCGCGATCTCCACGATTGTCGATGCGTAGGCAATCGCGCCGAGTGGATTGGAAACGCCGTATGGCACGAAATAAGCCCGACGACCTTCGGCCCTGAGCCGGCTTCCCAGCTCCTCAATCGCAGCGTTGCGATTTCCCGTCCACGGCACGTCGTGGAGATGCGCGCCGAATAGCCGATTGAGCAGCGCATTTCCCGAAGTTTCGTACTCAGGGGTCGGCGGAGCCACGCGACCGTGGTAGACAGCGAGATGACACTCCAGCCCGAGCTTGGCTGCCGCGGCAGCGACCTGGCGTTGGCTGTTGGACTGGACGACGCCGCCAGAGACCAGCACGTCAGCCTTGGATGCGACGGCGTCGTGAAGCACGTAATCCAGCTTGCGCAGCTTGTTGCCGCCAAAGCCGAGACCGGTCGCGTCCTCACGCTTCACCCATAGGCGTGGCCCGCCCAAATGCGCAGTCAGTCGCCTCATTGGCTCGAGAGGTGTGGGCAGGCTCGCGAGCCCCAGGCGCGGAAACACCGACAGCCTGGAGGCCAGAGCCGATACGTCTCCCGTCATCATGTCGTCGAGACTACAGAGGCAGTCGACTTCCGCAAGGGGGCAGCAACGGCCTGCGCCCGGGAGACGCCTGACTGGTCGGCTCCGGGCCGATCAGCGGAACCATTCCATTGAGCGAGGCTTCTCCCTTCTAAGCCCTGAGTGAAGAAGTGAGGCCGCGTTGGGACAGCGCGGCTGTCAGACTACATCGCTTGCTCCAGGGAAGGCGTTGGCACACCTCCGTTGAGGGGGAACGCCGCCGCTATGTTACAAGGGCACGGAGGGAAGCAAGACTGCCGCTTAGTACGAGAGGGCCAGTGGAGAACATTCGCTATCGCGCATTTGAGTTCGTCGAGAAACTGCAGCAGCTTCCCGAGACTGCAGGCATCATGGACGCATTGCGCGAAGCGCTCAGGCAGCACGGCATCGAGTATTTCTGCTTCAGCTTCGTCACCCTCAGAGCAAACGAGCGCACCGAAGATATCATCCTTGGTGACGAGTTCCCGGACGGTTGGGTGAAGCACTATATCGAAAACGATTACGTTCATGCTGATCCCGCCGTCCGATATTCCAGGACGGCGACTCGACCCTATCGATGGGTCAAGGAGGCCCCCTATGACGCGCGGCTTGAATTGAAGACGGTCGAGATGGTGCAGCGGGCGTGGGACTGGGGCCTACAGGATGGATACGTGGTCCCGGTTGCCTCACCTGCCGGCCGGTTGGGCCAGGTATGGTTCGGCGGCCACGAGGTCAAGCTGCCAGAGGATGAACTGCCTGCGCTGCATTTCATGGCGTTGTACGCGTTCGATCAGGTGCTCAGGCTGCGCGGCACGCCCGATGTGCCGCAGATCATCCTATCGGAGCGAGAGCGCGAGGTGCTGACGCTGGCGGCCATCGGCCGGACGAGCGATCAGATCGCAGAGGCGATGAATATAACCGAGCGGACGGTGAAGGAGCACATCAAGAACTGCTGCAAAAAGTTGGGCGCGGTAACCCGCACGCAGGCTGTGATGATTGCGATGCGCGACAGGATCATCCAGCCGTGAGAGTTCTAGCGCAAGTGAGACGTCGGGGCCAATGACCGGGCCGCATCCCATAAGCAGCCCTGCCTGAGGCTTCGACCTCAATCCAGAACGAGCACCGGTTCGGACCAATCAACTTCTTGGCCGAGGCAATCCCAACACTCACCTCTTTCCGTACTCCGTGAAGACATAGTCGCGGTTCTGCACAACCGTATGGCACGCGAACCCGCACTTCGCGTCATGTTCCTGGGGCGGAGTGCTCGCCTCTGTGGAGGGGCTAAACGTATCGGACGCCGCGTCATAGTCGAACGCGCCCCATCCCCATCCGCCGCTGTCCGCGAACCTCTTGCTGTCCTTCACCATGAAATCAACGTCGTGCTGGGTGCCCGGCACCGTTGGCTGACCTGGGTAAGCCTCTTGTTTTTTCGGGTTCCAGTGAATCTTCGCCATCTTGGCGCCGTCCGGGAAAGCCTTGCCATTGCCGGGCACGCCTTCCTTGTAAGCACCGATCATTGCCGGATTCCCCACGATCACGGCGATCGCGCCTCCGTTCTCGCTGATCGCGATCACCGGCCAGTCTTCGTATCCTCTAAACTCGGAAAACGCGAGCCCGTTTGGTACCTGCACCGTGTACTTGTCCTGCGCGGAAATCGCGGCGCCAACCGTGAAAACGACGATCGACGCCGAAATACCAAGACCAATCAGCGTGAGTTTTTTCATTGTCGCCTCCTTCGTTGATTTAGCGGACGACGGCGATCGACGACTCCTTTGGAAATTGCGTCGTCGCATCGCCCTCTCCGAACTGCGCCGACCATTGCTCACCGGGAACGTGACTACAGCATGAATTTGCGCGTTGCGAAACGTCTGCGGGGCCGTCGGCCGGGTGATGTCCGTTTCTGTCCCGTAAGCGAGATGCCCGGCTCGGCACCGATGCGTTGCCCCGGAATGAGGAGCTTCTCACCTTGATCCTTCCCGCTGGATGGACCACCATCCTCGTCCTCACAGCTCACGACAAGAATGGGCGAGGAAACGCGGATGACCCAACTACCTGGATTTGGCCTGGTCGAGCGGGCGCGGGCGCTTGCGCCGCTGATCGGGCGCGAGGCGGATGCAATCGAGCGCGAGCGGAGGCTGACGCAGCCCGTCGTCGCAGCTCTCATCGAGAACGGGCTTTATCGCGCGCTGCTGCCGCAGAGCCTTGGCGGCGCCGAGGCTGCGCCTGAAGTTTTCATGCAGATGCTGGAGGAGATCGCGAAGGCGGATGCCTCCACCGCCTGGTGCCTCGGGCAGTGCGGCGTCTGCGCGATGATCGCGGCGTCGCTCGATCACCACGCGGCGGACGAGATCTTCAACACACCGCCCGGCATCCTCGCCTGGGGTGCGGTTGCGCATGCGGCGCGCGCGGCCGATGGCGGCTACCGCGTCAGTGCGCGCTGGGATTTTGCCTCGGGCTCGCGGCAGGCAGGCTGGCTGGGCGCGCATGTCCGCATCATCGGTGCCGACGGAGCGCCACGCACAAATGCCGATGGCTCGCCGGAAGTGCGCACCATCCTGTTTCCGGTCACGAGCGCAACGCTGCATGATGTCTGGCACGCGATCGGGCTCGCCGGCACCGGCACCGATTCCTATGAGGTCAACGATCTCTTCATTCCTGAGCGTTTCACGGCATTCCGCGACGTGCCGTCTGCTTTACGCGAAACCGGTCCGCTCTACAGGCTTGGCACCGGCTCGACCTTCAGCCTCGGCTTTGCCGCGGTGTCGCTCGGCGTCGCGCGGGCGACGCTGGATGCGGCCATCGCGCTGGCGCGCGGCAAACACCAGTCGCTCGCAGCGAAAGCGATGCGCGACAATGCAGCCGTTCAAGGCCTGATCGGCCGCACCGAAGGCGATCTGCGCGCGGCGCGCGCCTATCTCTATGCGACGGCGGGCGCGATGTGGCGCGAGCTGACCGCTAGCGGCGAGTTCAAGGAGCCGCATCGCTCAGCCGTGCGGCTGGCATCAACCTGGACTATCCAACAATCAGCGAAGGTGGTCGATATCGCCTATCGCATGGCGGGCGCGACCGCCGTGTTCCGCAACAATCCGTTCGAACGGCGCTTTCGCGACATCCACGCGATCGCCCAGCAGATCCAGGCGCGCGACACGCATTATGAGGATGTCGGAAGGGCGATCCTGTCGGCGGGCTGAGCCTGCGACCCGATCCTTCGGCTACGCCCTGCGCGCACCGGGCAGGCGGCCGCGCCAGCCCATGCCGATGACCAGGGCGAGCGCCAGGAGCAGCACCGTGGCGGCAGCAAAGCTGACGATGCGGTCGCCGCCCGAGCAGACGTCGCGGTCAAGGCAGGCGCTCGAAAGCATGCCCTGTTGCAGCAGGGCGCCAAGCGCCATCACATAAAGGACACCGCCGAGCACGAGATAGGCCATCGTCACCAGCGCGCGGCGCAGCCGTGACGGCATCGCGGCGTCATCGAGCTCGCGGCGCTCGGTGATGAATTGCGATGACGTCGCCTTGGCGAGATCGCGGATCTGGACGGTGGAATGCGTCAGGAGATCGTGCACCGCCTGGTTGCGGCGCGTCGCCATCATGGTCAGGAAGGAATACCAGCTCAGCAGGCTCTTGATGGCGAAGCGCGCGAATGCCTTCCTGAAGGTCAGATTGCCGCCGCCATCATCGACGACACGCAGGTTGGTCCAGTAGTGCCCGAGCGTGCCGCCGGCGCGCGATACCAGCACCGGTTCATAGAACACCAGGATCAGCACGACCGCCATGCCAAGGACGCGGGCAATCAAGTCGCTTTGCAAATTGCTCGCCAGCGCCACCGCGCCGAACAGCAGGGCCATCGCCAGCATCCAGTCGAGCAGGATGGCTTTCAGCCGCCGCGCGCACCGGGCATAGCGCGGGGCGTCAGACGTGACTGGGGTAGTGAGGCTCATGGGGGACCGATCCCGACATTCCGATTCAATGATCAGACGCCGAGACTCAAGCAGAGGTTCAATCAGGCCACCAGCGCAGCGTGCTCGTCGCCCGTCGCGTCCACCCCGCGCTGCGCCGCGAGCAGGCTGACGATCTCGGCATTGGGGCGGGCCTTGGAGAACAGGAAACCCTGCCCCTCATGGCAGCCCTCGGCGCGCAGGCAGCTCAGCTCGACCTCGGTCTCGACACCCTCGGCGGTGATGGTGACCCCTAGGCCTTTGCCGAGGCTGACGATCGAGCGGATGATCGCCTGCGACTCGCGGTTGGCGCTGAGATCGCGCACGAAGGACTGGTCGATCTTGATCTTGTCGAAGGGGAAGCTGCGCAAGTAGCTGAGACTCGAATAACCGGTGCCGAAATCGTCCATGGAGATCCGCACGCCCAGCGCGCGCAAGGCATGCAGCGTCGCCAGCACCTGGGCGCTCTTTTCGAGCAGCAGCGTCTCGGTGATCTCGAGCTCGAGCCGAAGCGGCGGCAAGCCAGAGTGCTTCAGCGCCTCGGTGACCATCGAGAGCAGATTGCCGCTGCGGAATTGCAGCGGCGACAGGTTGACGGCAACGCGGACGTCGTCGGGCCAGGTCGCGGCATCCGCGCAGGCCCGGCGCAGCATCAATCCGCCGAGCAGATTGATCAACCCAGTGTCCTCGGCGACCGGAATGAATTCGGCCGGCGACACCATGCCGCGCTCGGCATGTGGCCAGCGCACCAGCGCCTCGAAGCCGGTGATGCGGCCGCTCGAAAGGTCGATCAGCGGTTGATAGAACGGCCGCAGCACGTCGTTCTGGATCGCGTCGCGCAGCTCCACCTCGATCTTGCGGCGGCTCTGCGCCTTCGCATGCAGCGCCGCCTCGAAAAACGCGAACGTGCCGCGCGCATCCAGCTTGGCGCGCGACAGCGCCATGTCGGCGCTCTTGAGAAGCTTCTCGGAATCATCGCCGTCGCCGGGCGCCATGGCGATACCGATGGAGGCGCCGATCACCACGGAATGGCCGTCGAGCAGATAGGGATCGGCGATGGCCTCCAGCAGGCGTTTTGCCAGCCCCACCGCATCTTCCGGCCGGGTGAGGCCGCTCTGGACGATGACGAATTCATCCGAATTGAGCCGCGCCAGCGCGTCTTCATCGCGCAAGGTGGAGCGCAGGCGCTTGGCGACGCCGCGCAGCAGCTTGTCGCCGATCGCGTGGCCGAGCGTGTCGTTGACCGCCTTGAAATTGTCGAGCCCCAGCATCAGCACCGCGACCTTCTCAGTGTTGCGGCGCGTGTGCAGCAGCATCTCGTCGATCTGCTGGCGCAGCAGATTGCGGTTCGGCAGCCCGGTCAGACCGTCATGCTGGGCCATGAACGCAAGCCGCGCCTCGGCGCGCTTGCGTTCGGTGATGTCCATCAGCGCCAGCAGCACCGCCGGCCGATCGGCGTAGGTCAATTGGCGCGAGTAGATTGCAAGATCGATCAGCGCGCCGTCGGCCTTCACGTGCTTCCAGGTGCGCGCGGCCTGTTCCTCGCTGCTCCGGCCGCTTGTCCAGGGCAGCTCGCTGTCGAAGGCCTGGAGCGAGCGAATCGTCAGCTTCTCGAACTCGGCACGGCTGTGGCCGTAATGCGCGACCGCGGCGTCGTTGACGCCGAGGATGCGCTCATCGTCCAGCGCGCAGACGATCATGGGCACGGGATTGCCGTCGAACAGCAGGCGGAACGAGGCCTCGCGCTGCTTCAGTTCGGTGATGTCGACGCGCAGACCAACGACGCCGCCGTCATCGGTCAGGCGCTCCTCGATCATGATGACGCGGCCGTCGGCCAGCTTCTGCTCGTGACGCGCGCCGGGTTGATAGAGCTTTTGCAGCCGCTCGGCGATCCACTCGTCCTCATGGCCGATCGCTTCCGGATAGTCGCCGCGCGCAACGCCGATGCGCAGCGTATCCTCCAGCCGCGCGCCTTCCGCGAACAGATCGGCGGTCTTGTTGTAGATCTCGGCGTATTTCTTGTTCCAGAGGACGTAGCGGCCCTCGGCGTCGAGAAACACGATACCTTGCGGCAGCAGGTCGATGGCCTGGCGCAGCCGCTCGTGCGATTTGCGCGCGTCCGCGATCGCAGCTTCCGCTTCCGCACGGCTCTGCACGAGCGCATCGGTCTCGACCGGAAGATCATGCGGCCTCGCGCGCTTCGACGCCGGCTTGCGCGACCGTGCGGCCACCCTGGTGAGCGCCGTCCGCTTTCGCTTTCCTGCTTTTCGAGAACCCAAACTCAACTTCGCCCGTCCCACTCGCGCTTGGCAGTCGCGAGTTGTCGGACAAGTGTCTGAAAAAACGGTAATCCTGGGTGCGGCGACCCGCCGGGCGCGTCGCCGACGCAATCGCGCCGATTGCACTTCTTGTCCATTTGCAAGGCGACCGCGCGTTGACCGGCGCGATAGACGAATGTGGTGGTCGCTATGGGAAGGAGGGTTGGCGCAAAAACGCGCGCTTCCTATGAATTGATTCCGAATATGTGTCCGTTTGTATACAGGGCACCGCAATTCCGGGCGTCATCGCACGAATATTGATCAATCCAGCATAGGGTTATTGCGGCGTTAAGAAAGGACACCGTCCCGTGGGGCTGAGTTTTCCCGGAAAGAATCTAATCAGCACCCGGCGACTTCGGCACGACGGCTTTCGAATTGTGGTCGGACAAAACTGCCGGCACGTCGAACTTGCCGGTCTCGAGATCATATCTGCAGCTCCAGCTGTTCACCACGCCGGTCTGCGTGGGCTTGCGGCCCTTGACGTCGGCATCCCCCGACAGACTGATCAGGATATAGCGGTTCGCCGGCCAATCGGCGCCGAGCCAGCGATAGTTCTCTTCAAGCCCCCTCACCAGATTCGCCGACATATGATATTCCGGCGCCTTCTTGATCTTTCGCCAGTCGGGACGCGTCTTCAGATAGTCCCACGCCTGATCGCCGAGCGGCTTCTTGCCCGCGGAAACGTAACCATCCGGAGCAAGGCGGTACAGATAGAGCATCGACTCACCCGAGCCGGTCTTTTGTAAGCGAACGATCCAATTCACATCGTTGGTGAAGAGAAAATCCGCCGGATAGCCGGCCGGCTCCGCATCAAGAAGTGTGAATGCGCCCTGCCGGCGCGCCCAGAACTGCCATTTCCAGTCGTCCGTATCCTTGTTCAGGTATTGCTCGATCGTTGTCGCGCCATCCGGCGATGCCTTGGTGTATTTTTCTTCGATCCTGTAGCCCGCGGGCGGGGCTGCCGGCTGCGCGGCGGACGCCTCATCGCAGACGCCGATATTGCAGGCAACGAGCAGGCCGATCCAAGATGGCTTGATCCAAGATGCACTGCCCTTCATTTTCTGGCTCCCTTGATCCGGTCATGCGATTAGTCGCGCATGTCCCGATCAAGTTCGTTGTGGAAGCCACTCGCAGCAGCTTTCACCACCGCAAGCGGACCTTCGACCGTGAACCTTTGCGGCGGGACCTACGACAAACAACGGCCATCGCCGTAACAGCGGCGCGTGTCCATTGAGATTCCCATTCCTGTCGTCAGCATCGTTCTCATCCTGGGTGAAGTAATCTGACGTCTTGCAGACCGTCGCGCGGTCTCTCGCGCACCTCTGTAAAGACACTGTGAGTTCGTGCCCGCTCGAAAGCCTGGTTCTTAACCCTGAGGCGGCGTTGGGTTATAAGGGATGTCAGCATGAGTCCCTGCCGCTTCGCCTCCCTCCTGCTTTTGCTTGTTCTCCTGAATGCCGGCGGCGCGCTGGCCCAGGACAAGGGCAGCGTTAACCCAAAACCGCTGCCGCCGCTCGCCAATCCCAACGATCCCAAGATCGGCGCGAAGGAGCTGTTCGCGCGAAAGCTGCTGCCTTCGTCGGGGCCGGCGCATGTCATCGGCTCCTACGTCAAGGGCTGCATCGGCGGCGCGGCGCAGATGCCGCTCAACGGCGACAACTGGCAGGTGATGCGGCTGTCGCGCAATCGCAATTTTGGCCACCCCGACATGATCGCGCTAATCAAGCGCCTCGCGGCCAAGGCGCACAAGGATGCCGGCTGGCCGGGCATTCTGGTCGGCGATATCGGCCAGCCGCGCGGGGGACCAGCGCTGTCGGGCCATGCCAGCCACCAGATCGGGCTCGATGCCGACATCTGGCTGACGCCGATGCCGGACCATCGCCTCTCGCGCGAGGAGCGCGAGGAGATGTCCGCGGTGATGATGGTGCGCGAGGACCGGCTCGACATCGATCCAAAAGTGTTCACGCCCGGCCACGTGCTGGTGCTGCGCGACGCGGCGCAGGAGCCGGCGGTGCAGCGCATCTTCGTCAACCCCGCGATCAAGAAGGCGCTCTGCCGCGAGGCCAAGGGCGATCGCTCGTGGTTGTCGAAGATCCGCCCCTGGTGGGGGCACGACTATCACTTCCACATCCGCATGCGCTGCCCGCCCGGCGCCAGCGAATGCCAGGGCCAGCCGTCGCAATCCGAGGACGAAGGCTGCAAGTCGTCCGATCTCGCCTACTGGTTCAGCGATGGCGTGCTGCATCCGAAGCCACCGCCGGAGCCACCCAAGCCGAAACCGCCGATGACGCTCGCGCAAATGCCCGCAGCCTGCAAAGCCGTGCTGCGCGCACCGGACGCGAAGCCGTAGCATCGGCTTGCACGCTGCCGCCTCACACTCAATCGTCGTCCTGACGAAAGCCAGGGTCCTGGATCTGCGCTCGCTCCGCTCGCTTGTCCAGGACGACACGGATGGTTGGCTCGTACCACACGAATGCGCTAGGATCGGCCCGCCGCTGTGCCGTAAGCACGCGACATCTCGGGATGCGCGTCCCGTTCTTCGACAGCAAACCTGACTACACGCGGGCGGCACCACCGCGCCGCCAACGATGAGATTTGACATGCGCGCCCTCACCCTCCTTGCCGTGCTCTTCGTCAGCACGACCTCCGCCCTTGCGGCCGAAGAGCCGAGCGGCTGCGACAAGTTCAAATGGCCGATCGAGCGGGAACGTGCCGCGCTCACCGCACCGGACCGCGCGAAGCTCTCCTCGGGCAGCGAGCAGGCGGCCGTGCCGGCATCGGCCATCGCACTGACGCTGGTCGCGCCTGCCGACGCCAAACTGCCCTCTCCGCCGGAGCGCGCTCCGAAGGACGGCACTTTTGCCGGCTTTGCCAGCTTCAAGGCGGCACCCAAAGCCGGCGTCTACACCATCAGCCTGTCGGCAGGGGCCTGGGTCGACGTGGTCCAGGACGGGCATTTCCTCAAGCCCGTCGCCTTCAGCGGCGCGACCGACTGTGACGGCATTCGCAAGACCATGAAATACGAGCTTTCGGCCAAGCCTTTTGTGCTCCAGGTCAGCGGTGCGAAAGAGAATTCGGTCTCGATCGCGATCCTGCCCGCGGAATAGGCATCATCGTTAGACAAACGGTCGCCTTTACCGTAGGCCCCAGCCTGCTATGTTTGCAGTGCGATATCCCTGCCGGCCGTAAGCCGTTGCGGGGACTAGCGGAACAGCGCTTCCGTCGGTCGCGCCCAACCCATCTCACGCCAGATCTGCGCGTGCGTTTTTGCGCGCGACCTAGCACGGAGCGCTATTCATGTTTCGATTTGCCGGACTTTTCACCGCCTTCGTGATCTTCCTTGGTGCGGCCCTCTCGCCAGCGGCCGCCGAGGACAAGACGATCACCGTCTTCGC
Organism: Bradyrhizobium sp. UFLA05-108; assembly: GCF_059803455.1. Lineage (NCBI taxonomy): Bacteria > Pseudomonadati > Pseudomonadota > Alphaproteobacteria > Hyphomicrobiales > Nitrobacteraceae > Bradyrhizobium > Bradyrhizobium sp. UFLA05-108. Next base: position 11,811 of record NZ_JBANAZ010000119.1, read on the forward strand.
CGCCGCCTCGATGAAGAACGCGCTCGACGAGATCGACGCGGCCTACACCGCCAAGACCGGCGTCAAGTTTTCGGTCAGCTATGCCGCGAGCTCGGTATTGGCAAAACAGATCGAGCAGGGCGCGCCGGCCGACGTGTTCGTCTCCGCCGATACCGACTGGATGGACTACGCGATTTCCAAGAAGACCATCAACGAGCCGACCCGCGTCAACCTGCTCGGCAACAGCATCGTTCTGATCGCGCCCAAGGATTCGAAAATCGACAACGTCACGATCGCCCAGGGCTTTGACCTCGCCAAGCTCGCCGGCGACGGCAAGATCGCGACCGGCGACGTGAAGTCCGTGCCGGTCGGCAAATACGCCAAGGCCGCGCTGGAGAAGCTCGGTGCATGGCAGGCCGCCGAGCCGAAATTCGCCATGGCCGAGAGCGTGCGTGCCGCGTTGACGCTTGTTGCGCGCGGCGAAGCCGCGCTCGGCATTGTCTATTCGACCGACGCCAAGGTCGAACCGGGCGTCAAGATCGTCGGCACCTTCCCGGCCGAATCGCATCCCGCGATCATCTATCCGGTCGCCGCGACCACGACCGCGAAGGGCGAAACTAGCGACTATCTCGCCTTCCTGCGCTCGACGACGGCCAAGACGATCCTCGAAAAGTATGGCTTCAAGTTCCTGATCAGCCCCACAACCTAATGCTTGCAAACTTGATGCTTGCGACTTGATGTCCGCGATCACATCGGCCGAATGGACCGCGATCCTGCTTTCCTTGCGGGTCGCGGTCATCGCGACGTTGGTGGCGACGCCGTTCGGCATCGCGCTGGCTTGGCTGCTCGCGCGGCGTGATTTCTGGGGCAAATCGCTGCTCGACGCGCTGGTGCATCTGCCGCTGGTGCTGCCACCGGTCGTCACCGGCTATCTGCTGTTGCTGACGTTTGGCCGGCGCGGTCTCGTCGGCGGCTTTTTGGCGGATTATCTCGGCATCGTCTTCGCGTTTCGCTGGACCGGCGCCGCGCTCGCCTGCGGTATCATGTCGTTTCCGCTGCTGGTGCGACCGATCCGGCTCTCGATCGAGGCGATCGACCGCAGGCTCGAGCAGGCCGCGGAGACACTGGGTGCTGCACCCCTCAAGGTGTTTTTGACGGTCACGCTGCCTCTTGCTTTGCCTGGTGTCCTTGCCGGCATGGTGCTCGGCTTTGCCAAGGCTATCGGCGAGTTCGGCGCGACCATCACTTTCGTCTCCAACATTCCCGGCGAGACCCAGACGATCTCCTCAGCCATCTATTCGCTGATCCAGACGCCGGACGGCGACGCTGCAGCGGGACGGCTGGTGATCATCTCGATCGTGCTCGCGCTCGGTGCGCTAATCGCGGCCGAATGGTTCGCGCGGCGCGCGACCGCACGGCTGCACGGGAACTGACCATGCTGCGCGTCGACGTCGAAAAGCTGCTCGGCGAGTTCTCGCTTCAAGCCTCCTTCGCCAGCGAAGGCCGCGTGACCGGCCTGTTCGGCGCATCGGGTTCCGGCAAGACCACGCTCGTCAACATGATCGCCGGCCTGCTGCGGCCCGATCGCGGCACGATCGTCATCGACGGCGAGACCGTCGACGACACCGCCGCCAGCATCCACGTGCCGGCCTATCGCCGGCGCATCGGCTATGTCTTCCAGGACGCGCGGCTGTTTCCGCATCTGAACGTCGCACAGAACCTCGACTATGGCCGGCGGATGAACCGGCTGGCGCATGATCCTGCGCAACAGAAGCGCATCGTCGATCTGCTCGACATCGGCGCCCTGCTCGATCGCCGGCCCGGAAAGCTCTCCGGCGGCGAGCGCCAGCGCGTCGCGCTCGGACGCGCGCTATTGTCGAAGCCGCGACTGCTGCTGCTCGACGAACCCTTGGGCGCGCTCGACGAGAGCCGTAAGCTCGAGATTCTGCCCTATCTGGTGCGGCTGCGCGACGAGGCCAACGTCCCCATGGTCTATGTCAGCCACGACGCCGCCGAGCTGCGCCAGCTCGCCACCCAGATCGTCATGCTGCGCCAGGGTCGCGTGACGTCGTTCGGCGGGGTGAAGGTGCTGACGTGAGAGGAGAGAGATTTGAGGCACTCCACTTGCCTCAACTTCCACTGTCATTCCCCGCGAAGGCGGGGAATCCAGTACGCCGCGACCTCTCGATAGAATCACTACCGCCTCTGGAATACTT